>JANPHO010000036.1:0-8978 GCA_031424515.1 Saprospiraceae bacterium | reverse complement strand
ACTTTTAAATACAATAAAAGCAATGCCTGAAGTACAAATCGCCAGCACAGGTTTTTTCTCCCCTGCCGACGAAGGTGTGGCTTTCACCAATATAAAATACTCCGAAAAACCCGATTTAAAAACCCAAATTCAAATCCGTTGGGGCGACCCCAATTACATGGATGTTTATAAATTAAAAATACTGGCAGGCAGAAACGTGGCGGAAAGCGATAAATTCAAAGAGATTATCATCAATGAAACGTATTTAAAGCTTTTAGATTTTAAAAAACCAGAAGATGCCATTGGTAAAGAATTGGTTTTCAACGGCAATCGCTTGCCAATAGTGGGTGTTATGCAGGACTTTCACGACCAATCTGTCCGTTCAAAGATTAGTCCCTTGGTTTTTATGGGCAATAATGGCGAGTTCTTCCATATCCGTTTGCAACCACAAGGTACTGAAGGGGGTGTTTGGAAAAGTGCGATTGCTAAAATCCAAAAAGCCTTTTACGATACCTATCCCGATGGCACTTTTGAATACCAGTTTTTTGATGAAAAAATAGCCAAATTATATGAACAAGAAACCCGTACCGCCAGCCTTTTAACATGGGCTACGGGTTTAGCTATTTTCATCAGTTGCCTCGGCTTATTGGGTTTAGTCATGTACACCATCAACACCCGCACGAAAGAGATTGGCATCCGTAAAATATTGGGCGCTTCGGTGGGCAATATCGTCGGCGTTCTTTCAACCGATTTTATGAAATTGGTTTTGATAGCTTTCCTTATCGCTGCGCCTTTGGCATGGTGGGCAATGTACAAATGGCTTGAAGATTTTGCTTACCGGACACCACTCAGTTGGTGGGTATTTGTCTTGAGTGGCGCCGCTATGTTGCTCATTGCTCTTTTGACCCTGAGTGTTCAGACGATAAAAGCAGCAATCACAAACCCAGTGAAATCGTTGCGGACGGAGTAGCACCCCTCAGTATAGAACGAGCTGGGATTACTTTTTTAAATATTTTGCCATTTTAAAACTTACAAATCATGAAAATCAAGTTTCTATTTTTTTTAATTCTTTTAATCAATCAAATAAGCCATGCTCAGATTCCCAATACGCTATCAGCGGCGGATAAAGTTTATGGCTTATCTAAGTTTTGGCAAGAAGTAAACTACAATTTTATCTACCTCAATCGAGTGGATAGGCAACTTTGGGACAGCACGTATCGGGTTTTGATAATGAAAGTGCAGGAAACTAAAAATGACTACGAATATTACCGTGAGTTGGAAAAATTTTGTGCTATGCTTCACGATGGGCACACCAACGTTTGGCAACCGCAAAGTATGCAGGGTAAAATTATGAACACAATGTTTGGCGATTATAGGCTTTTTATTAAAAATATTGATGGAAAAGCGATTATTACAACAGTCAATACGATTAAAAAAGACGAAATCCCGATTGGTAGCGAGGTGATAGAAGTCAATGGTTTGACGACAAAATCCTACGTGAATCAATTTGTAAAACCTTATATCAGCTCTTCAACGGACTATGTTTTGGATGATTTATGCTACTCACAGCTTTTGCAAGGCTTGGAAGGTACAACTTTTTCCATCAAGCTAAAAACGCCCAAAGGTGAGCAAAAATCTTTGACCCTCACCCACAAACGCACTGAAAACTTGGAAACTTATCCTCCCATTCAAACAGATTCTCTTTTGGAATTCAAATGGTTGGACAATCAAATTGCTTACGTGGCGCTTAATTCTTTTGGAGACAATAAAATCAATAAAGATTTTGAAAAAATACTGCCCGAATTATACAAAGCCAAAGCTTTGATTGTCGATTTGAGGAAAAATGGGGGGGGTAATACGGGTGTCGGCACAGGCATTTTACAATATTTGACAAATGATAAAATCCTGCAACGCGCTCGCTATCAGACCCGTGAACACCTCCCCTCTTTCAAGGCTTGGGGTGCTTTTCTTACGCCAAAAGATACAATCAAGAACGAGTGGAATAAAAAATGTTATCTCTACAATAAAGATCAGAAATATTATACTTTCGACTATCATCCCGACACAATTGAAATGACGGATAAAAGGCTTGTTGTCCCCACAGCGGTTTTGATTGGCCATAACACCGCATCTGCCGCGGAAGACTTTTTAATTAGTGCGGATAATCAACTGCATTTCACCAAAATTGGAGAAAATTCCTTTGGTAGTACGGGGCAACCCTACCAATTTGAGATGCCCGGCGGCGGCGGTGCCCGTATTTGTACTAAAAAAGATACCTATCCCGACGGTCGAGAGTTTGTGGGCAATGGCGTAAAACCTGATATTGAAGTTAAACAAACCGTGGAAGATTATATGACGCAGAAGGATAGAGTGCTTGATAAAGCGGTAAACTTTCTTAAAAATAAGTTGAAATAGGATTTGAATACCCCTTCAGTCATGCCTTCGGCTTGATGAAGATGAAAACACAGCAATTCCATATTTGAAAATTTTAAGCCCCAATTTTAATATACCCCCTCAGTATTTAGAGCATTTTTGGGTAAAATTGTTAAAAATAGAAGCTCAACTTTCCATCCCGAGGACTCGGGATAAACTTTTGGAAAGTTTTTAACCAAATACGGAATTGCTGTGAAAGCATCATATTTTTAACTCATTTATTGAAAATCAAAACTTTAAGCCATGATAAAGAACTATCTTCTTCTCGCTTTGAGGAACATCAAAAATAACCCGTTATACGCTTTCCTCAACATAGCAGGATTGAGCATTGGTTTGGCATCGAGCATTTTGATACTGCTTTGGGTATCTGATGAGTGGTTGTACAACCGTTTTCATACCAATTTGGACAATATCCATTTGATTTTACAAAATCAAAAACACGGTGGCGAGGTCGTGACACTTGAAGCCATGCCCGGTCCTTTGGCGGCTGCTTTGCGAACAGAAATGCCCGAAGTGGCTCGGGCAACCCGCGCAAGTTGGGCAGAAACGCATATTTTGACCCTCGGTGATAAAAGTTTTTCAGAACGGGGTATATATGCCGAAGCTGATTTTTTAAACATTTTTAAATTCCCCGCGCTCAAAGGCGACCCTGTGGCGGCTTTAAAAGATATTAATTCTGTTATTTTGACCGAAAGAACGGCTAAAAAGTTTTTCGGTGAAGAAGACCCGATTGGGAAAGTCATACGGCACAATGGGCAAAATAATTTGACGGTGGCAGCTATTTTAAAAGATATTCCGCGATTGAGTTCGGTGCGTTTTGATGTGCTTTTGCCTTTTGGTATCTATGAAAAAGCGAAAATAGCGTGGATAAATACGGAGTGGCATAACAACTCAATGCCAACTTGGGTGGAACTGAATCCAAAAACCAATTTAACTGCATTTAATCAAAAATTAGAACCTTATTTGCCTTCAAAAACGCAGGAAGATGAAGCCCAAATTTTTGCTTATCCCTTAGCAAACTGGCGTTTGTGGAATGAGTTTGAGAATGGAAAAGTAAGTGGTGGGCGCATTGATTTGATGCGAATGTTGGCAATTTTGGGCATTTTTATTTTAATGATTGCGTGTGTCAATTTTATGAATTTGGCGACGGCACGCTCTCAAAAACGCGCCCGAGAAGTCGGCGTTCGCAAAGTTTTAGGTGCATTTAGAGGCATATTGATTGGGCAGTTTTTGAGCGAATCCTTGATTATGGCGTTTATTGCTTTGGGTTTGGGTGTGTTGTTGACCCAATTGATTTTGCCCAGTTTCAATCAGTTTTTTAATAAAGCCTTGGAGTTAACAACCGCTAATTGGGGTATTTGGGTGACGGTTTTAGGTTTGGGTCTATTCACGGGCATTGTGGCAGGCAGCTATCCTGCTTTTTATTTGAGTCGATTTAATCCCATAAAAGTCATCAAAAGCGGCGCATTTACCAAAGATAAAATGGGAGGTAGTATCCGCATGGCGTTGGTTACTTTTCAATTTTGCATATCTATTTTCCTCATTATTAGTACAATTGTCTTTTTAAAACAATTGGAATACGCTCAAAAGCGCCCAATTGGGTATGAGCAAGAACATCTGATTGAAATCCCTGCGCGCGGCAATATGCCCGACACTTACGAAGCCGTTAAAAATGACTTGTTACAATTGCGGGGTGTAAAATCAGTGACAACGAGTAATAGTAATTTGCTTTTTTATGGTGAAAATACGGCAGGCATTCAATGGGAAGGTAAAACAAAAGATCAAAACTTTTCAGTCAGTATGGCGTGGGTCGGCTTGGATTGGACCAAAACAACAGGTATGAAAATCGTGAAAGGGCGCGATTTCAGTGCAGAATACGGCAGAGACACTTTTGCCTGCCTTTTGAACCAAACCGCCGTAAAAATGATGGGTTTGAAAGAGCCCGTCATCGGCACTGTTTTGCACCGCGATACCAATTTGACGGTTGTGGGTGTGGTTGAAGATTATGTTTTCAACGAACCGCTCGGAAAAATTAGCCCCATTATGCTTTGCCACGCCCGAGAAGGCATGAATAGTTTTTTTGTAAAATTGGAAAACGATAAAAATGTGCAACAAAACTTAGCCCAAATTGAGCAAACGATTAAAAAACACAACCCCTCAGTACCAGTCCGTTTGCGCTTCACAAAAGAGGAATATCAGAGTAATTTTGATGAAATCCGCTTTTCAGGGCGAATGGCACGGCTGTTTGGCGGTTTAGCGATTTTTATCAGTTGTTTAGGGCTATTCGGTCTATCGGCTTTTTTAGCGGAACGCCGACAAAAAGAAATAGGCATTCGCAAAGTATTGGGTGCGCCCGTCTATAATATCTGGCTGCAACTCTCCAAAGATTTCCTCAAACCCGTAGTCATTGCGTTCATCTTGGCAACGCCTTTTACGATTTGGGCAATGCAAAAATTGCTTTCAAAAGTAGAATATCACATTGAATTGCAATGGTGGATGTTTGCGTTATCAGGCATTTTAGCTTTGATAATTGCCATTTTAACAGTGAGTTTTCAAGCCATAAAAGCGGCGGTGGCAAACCCTGTAAAATCGTTGCGGACGGAATAATTCGATTTCTGATGTGGGATTTCGGATTTCGGCACTTCCCGAAATCCGAAATCGAACATCCAAAATCGAAAAATACTGAGGATCCCTGTCCTGAGAACTCGGTGGGTGCATTTTCATTAAAAAAGTAAAAAATCAAAGTCATGTTAAAGAACTATCTAAAAATCGCTTGGCGAAATCTTATGCGGAATAAGATTTACAGCTTCATCAATATTGCGGGTTTGAGCATTGGTTTGATGGTATCAATCCTCATTTTATTGTTCGTTATTCATGAGGTGAATTACGACAAATTTCATGTGAATGGCGACAATATTTACAAGATTGGGGTAGAATTAAAACATGGCGACCAAACCATTAATATTGAAGGAATGACTTCAGATTTAGGTCCAAAAATCAAAGAATCCAACCCAATGGTAATAGATTTTGTAAGGGTTAAAAAATGGGAAGACGTCATCTTAAGGAATAGCCAAAACCCAAATTTAACATTCAAAGAGAAATCATTTCTATTCGTGGATAATTCCTTTTTTTCTATTTTTTCCTACAAATTAAAACAAGGAAATGCTAAAACGGTATTTCAGAACCCTTTTTCACTCATTATTTCTGAAAAAATGGCTAAAAAATACTTTGGGCTTGATAATCCAATAGGCAAAACATTGGTGTGTGATTCCAAGCACACTTATACCATTACGGGCATTATGGAAAATATCCCCTCAAATTCTTCCATGAATTTTGATTTTGTCACTTCTATGGAGACCTTCCCAAAACTCGGTGCATCAGAGAAAAGTGTTTGGGAAAAGGCTGGTTCTTTTCCAACCTATCTTTTGTTAAAGTCTGAAAAAAATGTAAGCGAATTAGAAAAAAGAATTGTAGCAATTGATAAAAAAAATGACGCTAAATATGCCCTTAGTCAATACTCATCACAGCATTTAGGCGGTGGTTTTACGAATAATATAAATGCTCGTTTTGTGTATATTTTTTCAGTAATTGCTTTGTTAATTTTATTTTTGGCTCTATTCAATTACATGAGTTTGACGACGGCACGGGCGACCACACGGGCGAAAGAAGTGGGTATCAGAAAGGTTTTGGGAGTGGGCAGATTGGGGCTTATTCAGCAGTTTTACACTGAGTCTGTTTTGGTTTGCTCTCTGGCTTTTGCCTTAGCTTTTGTTTTAGTAAAACTATTAATACAATCTTTTTACGATTTTTTGGGCGTTCAAATTGACGCCTCTTTTTTGAGCAGCCCCATCACGATTACGGTTATTGGAAGTTTGTTTTTAATCAGTGCTTTCATAGCCAGCAGCTATCCCGCTTTGGTACTTTCTAAATTTGTACCCATTGAAGTTTTGAAGGGCAAATTGACAAGTGGCAAAGGTGGTTCACGTATCCGAAAAGGGATAACCGTTTTTCAATTTATGGTTTCAGTTGGCTTAATTATTTGCGTTATCGTTACTCAGAAGCAACTTAACTATTTAAAAAGCAAGGACTTAGGTTTCTCGCAATCCCAAGTTTTAGCTGTCCCTACTGAGGGGTCCATGAATAAGAATTTCCTAAGTTTTAAGAATGATGTTAGACAATTAGCGGGCGTTAAATCCATCACATCTGCCACTACGCCATTCTATAAGGGCTATAATGCGTGGTTCACTCAATCGGCAAAAACGAAACAAGATATCACCCTATTTTCGATGACAGCCGACGAAAATTTTTTCGAAACAGTCGATTTGCAATGGGCTGTAGCACCCATAAATAAGGGAAATCTGGATAAAAAACTCTTTATTAATGAATCAGCGGTTAAACAATTAGAATTAGAGAATAGCCCTATTGGGCAATTTATTGATTTGGGTGAAAAGAAAAGCGAGGTAGGTGGCATTTTAAAAGATTTCCATTTTACTGGTTTGCGGGAGCAAATTCAACCTTTAGCAATTAGTGTCTATCCCGAAACCATGATAGATTTTGAAAAAGAAAGCATGGGTAGCCCCACGATGTACGTTCGTTTTGAAGCCAATTCTGATATTCCTAAAAGCGTTGCAGCAGTAAAAAAAATCTATGACCAATACCATCCAAAAGCCCCTTTTGAGTATTACTTTTTAGATGAAGCCTTCAACGAAACCTTCGCTGCGGAGACTCGATTGTCCACAATATTCTCGGTTTTCACCGCTTTTGCTATATTTATTGCTTGTATGGGGCTATTCGGTCTTATCGCTTTTGCGGCTGAAACCCGCACTAAAGAAATTGGCATTCGCAAAGTTCTGGGTGCATCCGTTGGTCAAATCGTTGTCCTTTTATCAAAAGATTTTATCAAATTAATTATCATTGCTTTTGCTATTGCTGCACCACTTGCAGGGTATGTTATGCATAAATGGCTACAAGATTTTGCTTTTCACATGACCATTAGTTGGTGGATTTTTGCTTTAGCGGGATGCTTAACGGTATTTATTGCGCTTTTAACGGTGAGTTTTCAAGCCATAAAAGCGGCGATGGCAAATCCTGTTAAATCGTTACGGACGGAGTAGAAAAGCTCAAATGGAGGAATGACCTCCAGATTTCTTTGTAATACTGAGGGGGTACTCATAATAGTAGTTAAACTTAAATAATCTATTATAGCTGATTTCTATTTAGAGTCTCTGAATAGAAATCAGTTATAATTAGTCGATAATGAAGTATTTACATTAAAAATGAAATTATCGATTTGAACCCTTCAACCACTTACTTTAATGCAATTGATCAAAATAGGTACATTCGATATTCTGCTATCAAGTAAGAAATACCCAAGAAATTTACTAAAAGTGTTGCACAATTATAAAATATATTGGTAATCCAATCGTAATATTTATAGGGAAAGTCACAGCAAGTGCCATGGGTAAATATAATCCAGGGTTTGATTGTGGAACTGTTATTTTCATTGCGGCGGGAACAGCAATATACGAAGCACTTGCGGCTAAGACAGCAAATATGAATCTATTGGTAATATCCGTCGTGACAGATGAACTGAGCATGGCAAAAAAACAACCATTTAATATAGGAATTATGGTTGCAAAAATTAACGGAAACCAACCAAAAGAAAAGAAAGATTTTAGTTTTTTACCGCTCGTGATGCCCATATCCAAAAGAAATATGGCAAGAAAACCTTTAAAAAGGTCGTTTGTGAATGGTTTGATACCTTCAGCTTGTTTAGCATTGGCTAAAAAGCCGATAACCAAACTGCCAAGGATAAGTAATACGCTCCCATTTGTTAAAGAATGTCGTATAACCGATCTTTTTTTAATTATATTAGACTCCTCTTTATTAAATACTGAGATTAATATTAAGCCTACAATTATCGCTGGAGATTCCATCAATGCCATTATTGCTACCATGTGCCCGTGAAGACTTAGTTGTTGGGATTCAAGATATGAAACAGCCGTAACGAATGTAACAGCGCTCACTGACCCATATGCTGCAGCTATTGCACCCGCATCAAACACGTTCAATTTCTTTTTTAAAATAAAGAACGTATAGAAAGGGATAATAAGAGCTATACAGATTCCAAATAACATAGACCATGCAATTTCACTTGTAAAAGTTTCATGAGATAATTCTTGTCCGCCTTTAAATCCGATTGAGAATAATAAATAAATAGAAATAAATTTTGATGAATTGGGCGGAATTTCTAAATCGCTTTTGAGACAAACTGTAATAATACCGAGTACAAAAAATAGCAAGGCTGGGTTTCTTAAATTTTCAATTAATAAATTAAAGTTCATATTTCATCTGAAAAAAAACAGGTCAAAACAGGTCAAAACAGGTCAAATCAAGTTAAAAAATAAACAACTGGACACAAAGGGGTATCTCATCCGTGTAGAATAAGTAAAAAGAGCGAGAGTATTCATTAAACTGTGTCAAATAGAGAAAAAGGAATAACTTTAACTATAAATGACAAAAGAAATGGAAACAAATAAGACATTTGATTTTGCCTCTTTTAAGGA
>JANPHO010000035.1:0-3673 GCA_031424515.1 Saprospiraceae bacterium | reverse complement strand
CCAGCTTGGTCGGGTCATTTGATGAGTTTGACGGGTTTAAGTCCGCGCACTTTGCAGCATGTCCATTATACTTTTGACCCCAATAACGAACCCAATAAAGCCTTTGCGGGGCTTTGGACTTATCGCCGCATTTTACATAAAGAAAACTTTGTAGAAGGGGCTTTTGATTCGGATATTACGCTCGTGAATTATCCCCAAATTGACTATCTCGGCGGTGATTTAATCGCAGCAAATTACGAAGAAAGAGCGCGTTTGATAGCCGATGCTAAACAGCAAAGCCTTTCATTTCTCTATTTTTTGCAAACAGAAATGGGATTTAAAGGCTTAAAATTACGCCCTGATGTGATGGGTACAGAGGACGGTTTAGCAAAAAGTCCTTATATTCGGGAATCAAGACGCATAAAAGCGGAGTTTACAATTTGTGAACAACACGTTTCAGCACAATACCGTCCGAATGAAACGTATGCCGAACGATTCCATGACTCAGTAGGCGTGGGTTTTTACCGCATTGATTTACACCCTTCGCTCGGTGGTGACAATTACGTGGATGTTGAAAGTTTGCCGTTTCAAATTCCTTTGGGTGCTTTGATTCCTGTGAAAACAGAAAATCTTTTACCTGCTTGTAAAAATATCGGTACGACGCATATCACCAACGGGTGTTATCGCCTCCACCCGATTGAGTGGAATATTGGGGAGTCTGTTGGGTATCTTGTAGCATATTGCATAAGAAAAGATGTTAAACCTACTTGGGTCAGGAATTTACCTATATTACTGAGGGGGTATCAATACATGTTAAAATTTCATGGTGTTGAAATTTCTTGGAAAAAGGGTTTGAAATTAGAAGAAGGAGACCCACACATTCATGCGATGTAAAATGAACGGAACAGAATTAGCTTTAAAAATCATAGAAAAATACGGAACAACGGACGTTTTTTCCATCGCCAATCAAGCGAAAATAAAGGTCTTTTATGAAAAATGGCAGCCTGTGACCTATGGCGAATTTCATAAAAAAGACCTTTCAATACATATCAATCTGGATGCGCCCATTCAGAAAGAGCAGGTTTTAGCCCACGAGTTAGGGCATTTTTTTATCTATAAAATGGGTTTAAAATTAAATAAAACCGAAGAAGAAATAATGGTGAAAGCGTTTATGAAACAATTTTTACCCCCTCAGTAATTTACCCTTTTAAGCATCAAAAACCTTTTCCATTACCAAAGCATAAGCGCCAAGCATTTCCGCTTTTTCACCCAAAGGCGACACTTGAAAATCACAATCACCCATGAGTTGTGGCAAAGAATGTAGATTCATACCTTTTATAATAGGGTATTTCAGCGACTCGCCTATTTCTGAAAAACGCCCGCCCAGAATCAGCAATTCGGGGTTAAAAACCTGTATTAAAATGGATAAGCCCTTGCCTAATTGCTCCCCTGCTTCTGCCAATATTTCATTCACAAGTTTATCGCCTTGCTTCGATAGCTGTAAAATATCGCGATAAAGTAGCTGTTTCCCCGTTTTTTCAAAATAAATATCTTCAATTGCTGCACCTGAAACAACAGTTGAAAGACAGCCTTTTTTACCGCAAATACAAAGTTTATCATTTTCAACAAAAGAAATATGCCCAAACTCGCCCGCAAAACCCGATTTTCCTTTATGAATATGCCCATTTGAAATCAAACCAATTGCCAAGCCTTTACCCAAATTGACATAAATGACATTCTGTTTGGCTTTTGCTAAGCCGAAAGCTTGTTCGCCAAGCGTCATAAAATGGGTATCATTATCAATAAAAACAGGGTATTCCCATTGTTTTTCAAGTAAAAATGTGAGCGGCTCATCGAAGTTTAAAAATGAATAACTGATGCCTTTATCAACATCTACCCGACCCGTGATACCAATGCCGACACCCAATATTTTATCTTTTGGAATGTCTTTTTTGGCTATCATGGCAGGAATTGTGCGTACTAAAAAATCAAAAGCTTCTTCCCGTTTGGCAATATCAAAATTATCGGTTTCATATTCATAAATCAATTCATGGTCGAGGTTGATGATACTCATTCTGAAAGATTTTAGCAGCAATTCAACGCCTACGATATACCCTCTTTCTGGATTTAAACTATATAAAGTCGGAGGACGACCACCCGACGATTCCTTTTTGCCCGACTCAATCAATATCTTTTGCTCTAAAAGTTCATTCACAAACTTGGTAGTCGTCGGCAAACTCAAGCCACAGAAATCACGGATTTCTGGAATGGTTTTACCCTTTTCCTTCAGAAGATATTGGATAATTTTCTTAGTCTGAAAATTTTGATGAGCACCCACACCCATATTATCTAAAAATGTTCTCATACTGCGAAAATGCACATTATTTATAAATTATAGGCTATTTTTTCAAAGCAAAAGAATACAGTTCACCTAAAATATTCATTATCAAAATCACGATTACCTAAATATGTTATTAAGGTACAAGTCTGGTTTTTGAACTGGCTTCTAAATTAATTTCGCCTCATTCAAGGGCTTTTTACTGAGGGGGGTAATTGACAAAATTCAAATAAAACTTTCATCATCATTTGATACTAATGCCAATCAACCTTCATCCCAAAGGTTGTCTAAAGTATAACCACTGCCTTCCAAACACCAAAAGTCGCCTTTGATATACCGATAATGTTGGTCTAAATCGTTCATTTTCTGCATCTCAGATACCGAAAGCTCAATATCAGCCGCTTCAAGATTTTCTTTTAATCGTTGTGGATTCACGGACTTTGGAATGACCGAAGTGCCTCTATTGACTGCCCAAGCGAGCATAATTTGTGCAGGTGTAGCTCCTTTTTCAGCGGCAATATCTATAATTGTCTTATTTTCAAACAATTTAGGTTCACCGTCTGTAATCCTATTGGCAGGTCTATCCGCCGAACCAAGCGGGCAATAACCAGTTATAGCAATACCGTTGGCTTTGGCAAAATCTATAATTTTATTTTGCTGAAAAAATGGATGCAATTCTAATTGTAGGGCTTCGGGGCAAACCCCCGTATCGGCAATTAATTGATTTATTTTCTTGATGCTAAAATTTGAAACGCCAATATGCCTAGCCCATTGTTTGTCTTTTAAATCTATCATCCCTTCCCAAGTTTCTGTCAAAGGAATATGCCTTAAATCGACCATTTCACTGCCATTTTGAGGATAATTCACCTCATATTTGAGTGCAACGGGCCAATGAATCAAGTATAAATCTAAATACTCGAGTTTCAAACTGTCTAAGGTTATTTCAATAGCTGATGGGATATCCGCTTTTTTATGGCGATTGTTCCAAAGTTTTGAGGTAATCCAAAGCTCATTTCTGGTGACTTCTTTATTATCTATAGCATCTGAAATCGCTTGCCCAATTTCGTTTTCATTGCCATAAATAAAGGCACAATCAAAATGACGATAACCGATTTCGATGGCTTTTCTGACAGTTTGATAAATCTCACCTTTCGCTGATTTCCAAGTGCCTAAACCCAACATGGGCATTTTATCATTATTGCTAAACTGAAGGTATTTCATGATTTTTTGTTATGATTTTCAATTAAAAAAGTAGCAAATCCTACAATTAAATGCCAATTCACGCCCCTTTCACGTATTTCTGCCAGTTGTGTTGTTCATTAAATCCCAACACTTCACGGATTTTACGATTTGAAA
>JANPHO010000034.1:0-9061 GCA_031424515.1 Saprospiraceae bacterium | reverse complement strand
AAGTTGAGGATATGAACCACGAGATTAATTAGTGATTTCTTTAAAAAGGGCTTAATGTTGCCCAAACCTTGTCTACCTTCGGTGTTTCGCTCAATTATGTTTGTTTTTTATTGCTAATTTCAGACCTTTCAGTATTGGTTTTTAAGTTTTTTCTTGCTGAATTTAGCCTTTTTAGTGTTAGTTTTTAAGTTTTTCTTGCTGAACTTAGCCTTTTTAGTGTTAGTTTTTAAGTTTTTTTATTGAGCGAATGTTTTTAGTTGTTTTGTACCAAATACTTATTATACGTATTTGCTTTTACAGGGCAATTAAGTTTTTCTAAAAACCGTAAGGTTAGATTTTTTTCAATTTTTTTCAATTTGTTTATTTTGTATCACTTCCAGTAGACTGCCGTTCCGATGCCTATGCACGTGAACGGCAGCTCTCATTTTAAGTCGTCGTGAAATAGTGCGGTGCAGCGTTTTAGTTTTCCTTCGCCTTCTTCATCCGCTCTAAATCGTCCCATGCATAAAACTCAATTGGGGGTTTATACTCTATTTGAGAACGATATAAAAATGGACAAGACATTCCTTTTTTACTCTACCCATCTTTATAGACTTTTTACATCCGTCTAAGTTATACTTCTCTTTTCCATTTTAACCATTTTTAGTGGTCAACTGTTTCTAGGATCAGACAAGTCCCAGAAAATACACATTTAACATAAAACCGACCATAGGTGGTAAATTAGTTGTTATTCGCATAGGCTTATAGAGTAAAATAGATGCGGTTTTAGCGTAGAAATCTTGGAAAAATTAAGAGCGAATAATCGGTTTTATGTTTATTTAGCAAAATAGTTCAATTGTAACTTGACCATTATTAAGTAATTGTTAACTTTAATTCGTATGTTTGCGACATACAAATTAAATGATACTTTTGCATTTCTTCTTCGGGAGATTTTTGCGTAAACATTTTGTTTATTTTGTGCCGATTACATGCGTGTAGTCGGCTTTTTAAAAAATTAAAAATTGCACCATGCAAGCAAAAACAATAGAGTTTAACAGCGATTTACAAGAATTAGCACAAGCAGCAAAGTTGCTTTCACACCCTGCACGAGTGGCTATTATCAAATTATTAGCTGAAAAAAAGACCTGTATTTCAGGCGATATTGCCAATGAGTTACCCCTCAGTAGGGCAACTGTTTGTCAGCATTTGCAGGAGCTAAAAAACGCTGATATTATCAGGGGTGAAATTAGCGGCTTGAATGTCAATTACTGCCTTAATGTCGAAAAGTGGAAATCTATCAAATCAAAATTTGATATTTTATTCGACATCACCATACAAAATATCAGTTGTAACTGTTAAACTCCAAGATATGAAAATTGCACTTTTTAGCGATATTCACGCTAATTTTCCTGCATTACAAGCCGTTTTAGCGGACATTGATAGCCGTAATCCCGATTTAATTTACTGTTTGGGTGATTTGGTCGGTTATGCGCCTTATCCTAATGAGGTGATTAATGAAATTCGGAAACGCAAAATTCCCACCGTTGCAGGGAATTATGATGAAGGCATCGGGCTTGCTTCTGACGAGTGCGGTTGTGCTTACAAAGCACCCGAAGAAAAGAGCAATGGCGCAATCTCGATAGCTTATACCAACAATCTTGTTTTGCCCGAAGAAAGAGCTTATTTAAAAAACCTACCTCGTCATTTCGCTCTTGATTTTGAATTCAACGGTGAGAAATTCAAGTTTTTGATGGTTCATGGTAGCCCTCGCAAAATCAACGAATATCTGTTTGAAGACCGTGACGAAAAAAGCCTTATGCGCATCATGGAATTTGGCAACGCCGACATTATGGCTTTTGGACATACACACAAACCCTATCACCGAATTTTACAAAATACTGAGGGGGGTACTTTTCGCCACGCAATTAACATCGGTTCAGTAGGTAAGCCTAAAGGCGGTGATAATAGAGCGTGTTATGCCCTACTGGACATAAACCCCGAAACCTCCATGAAAAACCCTGATAGCATCAAGGTTGAATTTGTGCGGGTGGTTTATGATTTTGAAACAATTGCACAAGCGATTGAAGAAAGCGCTTTACCTAATGATTTTGCGGATATGCTCAGGAAAGCATATTGATTTGATAACTAATTATAAAATTTTTAAAATGAAAAAAATTATCTACTCGATTTTAGTAATGCTTTTGAGTTTCCAAGGGGAAGCGCAAATTGCTGCACCTGTTGAAAGTCCAAGTGCATCGTTTGCACAAAAATTTGGCTTAACCGAAATAAAAATGGAATACAGCCGTCCGAGTGTAAAAAACCGTAAAATCTTTGGAAACGTCGTTATTTTAGACAAAATTTGGCGTATTGGCGCAAATGGTTCAACAAAATTTACAACGACGGATAGCCTTACGGTTGCTGGAAAAGGGCTTTCCAAAGGCACTTATATTATGTTGGCTATTCCGAACAATGACGAATGGACGATTATTTTCAACAAAAACCTTGACGTGAGTTATGAGAATTATAAGCCCGAATTTAACGTTTTAGAGGTGAAAATCAAACCTAAAAAAACGGCTCAATTCGTAGAAACATTTGGTATCCAAACCAATAATATCACTAAAACGTCTTGTGATTTAGAATTGGCTTTGGAAAATACGCTTATCCAAATTCCATTACAAAATGACGTGCATTTAAAGATAATGGCTGAAATCAAGCAAAAATTGGGTGGACCCACCAAAGCCGATTTTCAGACAATTGCGGGTTATTATTACGAAAATAATATTGACCTCAAATCAGCACTTGAATACATTGACAAAGGCATTGCACAAGGCGAAGGCTACGGCAATTTGAGAATGAAATCCTTGATTTTAGCAAAAATGGGCGATAAAAAAGGCGCAATTGAATGGGCTGAAAAGTCGTTAGTACGGGCTAAAATGTTTAATAATTCCGACTATATCCGTATGAATGAGGAATCAATTGCGGAATGGAAAAAGTAAAATTCATGCTCGAAAATTTAAAAGAAACATATCATGTCAGCCAATAATTGTGCGCCCGCAGCAGAGCGCAAGAAACTGAGTTTTTTAGACCAATACCTGACCCTTTGGATATTTTTAGCAATGGCAATTGGTGTAGGATTAGGCTATTTCGTGCCTTCCATTGCCGATTCAATTAACTCTTATTCAAGTGGAACAACTAATATTCCTTTGGCGATTGGACTGATACTGATGATGTACCCGCCGTTGGCAAAAGTACGGTACGAGAGTTTGGGCGAAGTATTTAAAAATACAAAAATATTGAGTGCCTCATTATTCCTAAATTGGGTTATTGGGCCCATTTTAATGTTCTTTTTAGCTATCATATTCTTAAAAGATAAACCTGAATATATGACAGGGCTTATACTTATCGGTTTAGCTCGATGTATTGCAATGGTCATTGTTTGGAATGAATTAGCAGAAGGAAATAGAGAATATGCGGCAGGATTGGTAGCCTTGAACAGTATTTTTCAAGTTTTATTTTTCAGCGTTTATGCCTATGTTTTTATCACAGTATTGCCGCCTATATTTGGTTTTAAAGGTTTGGCGGTAGATATTACAATAGGTCAAATTGCTGAGAGTGTCGTTATTTATCTTGGCATACCCTTCGCCGCAGGAGTCATCAGCCGCTATGCTCTGATTAAGGCAAAAGGTTTAGAATGGTTTCAAAATAAATTTATTCCGTTTGTTTCACCTATTACTTTGATTGCCCTACTTTTTACTATTGTTATCATGTTCAGCTTGAAGGGGCAGCTTATTGTTCAAATTCCGTTTGATGTGGTACGCATCGCAGTCCCTCTGGTGATTTATTTTACTATCATGTTTTTAGTCAGCTTCTTTGCGGGTAAAGCTTTAGGTGCAGACTATTCTAAAAGCACTTCCATTGCTTTTACGGCAGCGGGAAATAATTTTGAATTAGCGATAGCCGTTGCGATAGGCGTTTTTGGTATAAATTCAGGACAAGCGTTTGTAGGTGTTATCGGTCCTTTAGTGGAAGTGCCTGCTTTAATTGCCTTGGTCAATGTCGCTTTTTGGCTAAGAAATAAATATTATTTAAAAGAGACAAAAGTATAAGGCGCATTATTTTGCAATAAATATAATCTACTAAGAGGTAATAATCGGTTTTATAGAAAATATATGGATCATACAAATCTCAAATATTGCTCATAAAATGCAATTATCGGTCGAATTTCAGAGATAAATAAAATACGAACTAAACGCACTTAAGTGCACTTTATCCGAACATAGTGCGCTTTAAACGGATTTTATTCAGATATTACTCGAATTCAATTCGAATAAAATGTGGGTTATAACATCTTTATTTCGTGTCAGTGATGGGACTTATGTTGAATAAAAGTAGATTTTTGAACAAATAATACTACTGAACTGTTAAGTATACAATATTTAAAATATTATTAATCAATATTTTATCTCAATTTTCGGCATGAGTCCTAACGGACTCGCTAAAAGTGATAAAGCTGTCATTAACAGTGTTTTAAATATTATATATTTAACAGTTCAGTAGATCTTTGAACAAATTTATTCCACTAAAAAATAAGATATTTGTACCTTGAGAAAAATATTAACTCAATGACTTATCAGGAAATCAACGCTCTTATTCAAGCTGAAAAAGTGGATACCAACTTCGTCTCGGATGGTTTTCATACTTTCGGAGAGCTTTACGAACACCGCATTACATTGTTTATTGTATTGGCAAAACAGTTGCTCAAACGCAATTCCTTTAAGCTACCAATATGGAAATCTCGCAAACATGATGACGGCGTGGAATGGACAGGTTGGTTCATAGTAGGTATAGGTGAAAAAGAAGGAGAGCAAATCACCTACCATCTACCCAGCTCTAAATGGGCGGATTGCGCCTTTATTCCTGAAAGAGAAAAGGCTCCCAAATGGGATGGACATACTCCCTCGGATACCCTCATTCGCCTCAATAAACTATAAAAACGACTGCTTTAATGCCACATACTGAGGGGTATAAATACAAAGAACCCCGTTTGGTACATACATGCCGAACGGGGTTCTTTTTGTTTTTTCTCTGAAATCCATCCACCAACAGCCCAATTAGATATTGCTCCTCAAGATAATGATGACTTTCTGTCATCATATCTTGAGTGTCGCTTGTCGCAGTCCTCACTAAAATTGGACATTACTTCTACCCTCAATTTTTATAACTATATGATTATCAACGAAATACAAAGCTTTATTCATTGATAACTCTATGTTTACATGGCTATTTTTTAAAAGCATGAGCGAAGAATTTACTATTGGCGACATATTCGCAAAGGAATTATGTAGAAGTCTTAGCGACTTTTTACTTTTTCAAAGAACCGATTTTTATTTACTATACCGTAAAGTTAATCCATTTCAGCATATTTCAAACGCAAGCGAGGTCTTTTTTTAACCTCCTTTTTTACCTGTAACGGTTGCACTACCCCAAATCCATGACTACACGCCTTACCCAATCCCAACCCTTCGAGCAAATCAATATTAGCAGAAAAAGAGACATCAAAAGCCACCATCGGTACGCCTTTATGCTGTACTGTATGCGTAGAACGAATCTGCAAGAGTGTTACCTCTAAGCGTTGAGGCAATTGCCAATGAATCCCTTTAGCAAAAGCAATGATATTGGAAGCCAGTATTTGCTCCAATTTCTGAGTCCGTTCCACCAAAGAGGACATATTATCCCACTCCTTAAAGTTATGGTCATTCAAAGCCAACCAATTTTTAAGAAAATAAGGCTTCACTTCATTGGACATACTGAGGGGGTGCTCTATAATATGATATTCCAGTTTTGCCAAACGATGGAATTTTCCTTGCATTTTCAAATCAGCAAGTGATAAAGTTATTTTTTGAATTGCCTCTACACCATCACCGAAAGCCCATAGCCCTGCATAACCATTCACTGACCGATACATGATAGATGGATACCGATAGTGGTATGTCTTAGTTTCAATATGGTTGTGAAACCTATCATCTTCCCAACCCGCAAATTCTGCGATTGCCCCACGCCATTGTGGCACTTGGTCAGGTCGGAGAGAAATGTCAAAAACTGCTTTTAATATTTTCATTTTTTATCACCATTATAGGTAGCTTGAATTACTTTGCCCTCTTTTGTCACAGTGGCAACTATTTTAACAACCACTCCAACCTCTGTCGAGCCTTTAATACCATCCAATTTCACACTATCTTGAATTTTTCCTTCTTCCACATAAACACTTACAAAATAAGGCATACTCGATTTTGTGACAACTGCTTCCAATTCATAGCGTTTTTTAGGATTAAATGCGCCTCTATGCAGAAACGTAGGTTTTGGCTTAATCTCAGTTACATCTTGCTTAAATTGTCCATAACCGATATTGTTTTTTGCACCAACGCCAAAATCATTTAAAATACGATTGTAGAGTGCTTGCCTGTCTAAGGATTTAACGATCTTGTCGCCCATGATAAAGTCGCTTTCGGCAATTTTAAAATCGAATCGAAAAGACACATCGGGCATTATTTTCAAAAATAAAATGGGAGTGGGTTCTTTTAAAGATTTTCTGATGATTTCGGCTTTTGATTTAGCACCGCCCACGTGCGGAGTGATGTTATCCATACCCAATAAATTACCCGATGCGGCAGCCGTTGGGAAGGCATCGTGGAATATATCCCTCTTGTAGATACTGACGTATTCCAAATCAGATGCGGTTGATTTTCCTAAATCAATACCAGCAAAAATGGCTAATTCTAACTGATAAACAGCCGTAAAAAGAGCTTCATCTTCATTGAATGCGTAAGTCCAACCCAAAGCATGAGCAATGTAACGGGCTTTGGATTGGGCGATGGCGATATTGTCTTTCCTATTATTTTTATTTTGATTATTATTTTGGCTATCTGGCGCTAAATAGTTGCCTTCCATGGGTTTAAATTGAGGAAAAGCCGCACGGATAATACCTTTGACGGACGAACCGGGCAAGCAGGGCAGCCCCGTTGTGTAATCGAAATAAAAGCCAATTTTAGCTTCACCCATCGCACCAGTCTCATGCTGATAACCTACGCCCATTAAAAGACCTGGATAAGTGGTCTGATACTGAGGGGTATAAGCACCTTGCACTTTAGGGGGCGGTGACAGCTTCGCTTTTCTTAAAACATCATTGGCTTTATCGAAATAGACTTTATTATTATCATCTTTATTGCTGAGCGTTGACCAATCCAAGCCACCTTTGTAATAGCCTTTGTAAAACCACCAACCCAAATTGGTGGTTTTTTGAGGTATGATTTCATAATTTAGCATTTTCTTCTTTCTTTTCTTTGGTTAAAGGATAGGTTCTCAAAACTAATTTCAAGGCAATGGCAGCATGGACAATGTTTTGAAAAAGTAAATTATCCGTAGGGTTCTGTTTCACTTGTTCAAATAGATTATTGTGTTTCAACATGTGGGCAATAGCTTTAACCACTAAGCCTTTATTTTCTTTTGAACTGGTGCTTTCACGATTGAAAAAAGCAATGGTTGGCAACAAACCACTTTGAACCAAAGATGCACCAAAGGAGGAAATATAACCTCCAAATTCGCTCGGAATTTTACCTTCATTGGCAATGCCCGATGCTTGAATTGCAGCATCGGCATGGAGCATATAATCAGCAATTTTCTTTTTATTCATGACAATTTCAGATTAAATTTGTTTGAATTCACAATAGCCGTAACCGACCGTTGCGTTAGCCCCAATTTGAATGATTTTGCCTTCAATATCGCTTGAAAAACTGCTTTCAGAAGGCTCTTGAATAAGCATAAAAAACCGGCTTTCACGGGGTACAATCTGCTCGTACCAAAGATTTTTGCTCATTCCATTTTCCAATTGATTTCGAGCAATGACGGGCAGATGTTCATTATTGCAGAGGATTTTGAAGTCATCTTCGTGAAAAATAGCGATTCGACTACCCACAATAGCTTCTGGGTAACTGACTTTCGTTTGCCTAACGGCTTCAAAATCACCTAAAAAAACTGCTCCTTGAAAATTATCTAAATCTTCTGAAAAAACAATTGGCTTTTCTCTTATTACTTTAATATCTGTTATATTTTTAAAATCTATCAAAGTTTCAGCCGAAATTGTACCACTCATTTTTGAAGCAAAATTGATTAAATGTTGAATGCGCTCTGCGGTGGTTGCTCGAAAATAGCCGCCTACATTACTCGCAACGGGCATTATCAACAGATTTCCTTCAAAGAAATTATGGCTGCCTTTTTGAGATTTATCGGTCTCATTAGTGGGCTTGGGTTCT
The DNA here is from genome assembly GCA_031424515.1 of Saprospiraceae bacterium. Classification (GTDB taxonomy): domain Bacteria; phylum Bacteroidota; class Bacteroidia; order Chitinophagales; family Saprospiraceae; genus JAAFJT01. The sequence continues at coordinate 773 of JANPHO010000034.1, read as the reverse complement.
GAACCAAAAACAGAGATCGCTTTACTTTTTTCAGTTTCGGTAAGCGCGTTTTCATAATATTCGCGCAAAGCTCCTTTCAAACTGGATGCATTGATGTGTGGCAATTCAGTGAGCGTATCGCGCTGCACCAAATTGTCAATAATACCGTAGTTGCTATCGCCACTCCCAACGTGAAGGTTGGTTTGAGTCGTGATAATGAATATTTTTGTAGGCATATTTCTGTTGTTTTATTTTATTTTGAAAAGTAATTTCAACGGGTTATTTTTCCTGCATCAAATATTGATTGTATCCAATTTGGCGCATGGCAATTTCCTTTTCTAAAGCTTCAACAAAGCCATCTGCCACCTTTTTTTCACTGAAATAAAAGACTGAGCTGCGAGCAAAAAGTTCTTTTTTATTGCTAAAAAAAGGACTTTTTGAACCTTTTTTTTGTAAACTACTCCATTCCGTTGTTGTTTCTGGGTCGGTTTTGAGGTGTCGAAAACTAACCGTTTCAGCAATTGCAAAATGGGCAGTATCAACGACCTCATTAGTGAGTAAAGCATCAGAAGTGAGTATGATTTTGATGTAAGCATCCTTGTTTTGAAAAACAGGTTGTTTAAATTCAGAAACGATGGGTTCTATGCTCACATTGAACAAACTGTTTTCACCTCCTACTGGCATTATTAGGCTTTTGTTTTTCAAACTATCGTAGTCCGATTTTTCCAAATGGGCTAAGAAAGCAAATCCATCATCAGATGATTTGAATTGATAAAACGATTGCCGAAATGAGC
>JANPHO010000033.1:0-8883 GCA_031424515.1 Saprospiraceae bacterium | reverse complement strand
CTTGTTAACCCATTCATCTTTAAACCAATTCTTTTAAAACGATTTTCAATTAAATTTCCTAAAAGTTATGGAAACCAAGACTTCTTTTATTGCCTCAGCACAAGGTGAATGGGCAATCCCTGACAATACGCCCGAAGGCGTAATCGTTCCTCTACAAATTGCAACAAAAGTGGTTGTTGAATCACTAAAAGTACACGTTTCTATCGAACACCCATTTATTGGTGACTTAAAAGTAAACTTGATTGCCCCATCTGGTAACATTGCAACACTACACAATCGCGTAGGACACTCAAACGACAATATTAACCAAACTTTTGAAGGAGAAATTTTAGATGTTTTTAAAGGGGAAGACATCAACGGCGAATGGCAATTGCAAGCAATTGACTTTGCTACTCGTGATAATGGTTTAGTAAAATCATGGTCTCTCGAAGCGGAATGCACAGTTGTACTCACTAACGTTGAAATCGTAAGCGAAATGCTTGATTCTGAAGCAATCGTTATTTCTGAAACTATTGCTACTGACATGGATGCCGCTGCAGAAGGTATCAATGTAGAAGCTGCTACTGAAACGGTAGAAACGACTATGGTAGTAGAAACAATGGCAACTAATGTTGATGCTGCCGCTGAAGGCATTAATGTAGAGGCAATGGATGAAACTACTGAAACTATCGAAAATGAATTGACTCCAGACAATTTAAAAGAAATCGAAGGTATTGGACCTAAAATCGAAGAATTATTGAATAACGAAGGTATTTTCACTTTCGCTCAATTAGCCGCTACTGATACGGACACACTTCAAGATATTTTGGACGATGCTGGTCCAGCTTACAACAGACATGACCCTGAAACGTGGGCAGAACAAGCTCAAATGGCTTTAGAAGGCAAATGGGATGAACTCAGAGCATGGCAAGAAGAACTGGATGGCGGTAGAGTGGTATCAGAAGAAGAAGATTAACCAATAAGACTAACTTTTAACAAAAGAGCCCTGCGGCAATAAATTCCGCAGGGCTCTTTTTAATTTTCATTTTCGAGTCTTTTAGCTTGCCTTCGCTGCGGGCAACAAGAACAAGATTATTTTTTGCGGGTGCAAATATTTTCGCAAATTCAAGTCTGATGCCTTATGATACACTTGTGATAGGGTGCAACTAAAATTTGTAGAAAAATACTTGAAAGCATAGTTAGAAGCACAACTACGTGTATGTTACCACGAATTTTACGAATTTACGAATTTACGAATTTAACCAATCTACGTGTTGACAATTTTAGCTAATTTTACTAATAAATTGCCCTTAAGGGCAATTTTAGTGACATTTGACATGATTTTTTTGTCAACACGTAGATTGGTTAAATTCGTAAATTCGTAAAATTCGTGGTAACATACACGTAGTTGTGCTTCTAACTATGCTTTCAAGTATTTTTCTACAAATTTTAGTTGCACCCATATTTGGATATTACACTTTTATCTCAATATCGTAATATCCCAATATCGTAATATCCCAATATCCCAATACCCCAATATCTTAAATCTAAACCAATTTTTTACCTTTCATGGCTTCTGCAATATTCACATCCATTGCTCGGTGAGCGAGTGGGCTCGTGTATTCATTGAGCGTTTCCATAGCTGCATTGATGGCGTCTTTATTATCGCCTGCGACAGCCCCCCTCAGTATATCGGTCAATTTACGGGTTTCAGTTTTTTCTTCATCACTCAAAATAGCAGAATTTTGTACCACAAATTTATCAGCCGCGAGTACGATATTATTGGCTTCATTCCGAGCTTCTAATAAAGAGCGCATTTGCAAATCGCTCGCAGCATTTTGAATCGAATCCAAAAGCATCAAAGCCATTTCTTCATCACTTAAGCCATAACTTGCCTTCATTTTCACTTCTTGCTCTACATTTGAGCGCAATTCCTTGGCTTTTACTCTTAAAATACCATCAGCATCCAAATAAAATGCAATGTCTATTTTAGGTAAACCCGCAGGCATGGGCGGGATACCCCTCAGTACAAACTCCCCTAATTTGCGATTATGCTCCACCAAATCCCTTTCACCTTGATAAACCGCAATTTTAAGATTTTTTTGGCCGTCCACGGAAGTAGTATATTGGCGAGCTGTTTTAGTGGGAATTTTGCTATTCCTCGGAATAATAACATCCATCAAGCCACCCACAGTCTCGATCCCCAACGATAAAGGCGTAATATCAATCAATAAAATATCTTTTTGATTGCCCGCTAAAATATCCGCTTGAATAGCGGCACCCAAAGCCACTACTTCATCTGGATTCAAATCGTCATGTGGCTTTTTATTAAAAAACTGAGCAACGGTATTTTTCACTAAAGGCACACGTGTAGAACCACCCACCATCACCACTTCATCTATTTTTTCAACAGTTAGCCCTGCATCCAAAAGAGCCTTTTTACAGCAATCAATCGTTTTATTCACTAATGGCTGTATCAGTTTTTCAAATATCGTTTTTGTAATTTCTAAATTTATTTCATTAAAAGCAAAAGAGAAATCTTCAGATGTACTCAGCGCCTTTTTAGCTTTTTCAGCAGCCAATCGAATGAACTGGCCAAATTCTTTATCGCTGATAATCAATGAATTATCAATATTATTTTCTTTAATCCAATAATCTATAATCGCTCTATCCAAATCATCGCCCCCTAAAAATGTATCCCCATTTGTAGAAAGTACTTCAAAAATACCGTCTTGAATTTGAAGAATTGAAATATCAAAAGTACCGCCGCCTAAATCATAAACAGCAATGGTTTCAGCTGCTTTTTTATCCAAACCGTAAGCCAGTGCCGCCGCCGTAGGCTCATTCACGATGCGTAGGACATCCAAACCCGCTAATTTGCCTGCATCACGCGTGGCTTGGCGTTGTGAATCATTGAAATATGCTGGAACCGTAATGACCGCTTTTGAAATGGGTTTGTCCAAAACATCTTCAATACGGCTTTTTAATTCTTTTAAAATGAAGCTCGATAACTCAATAGGTGAATAGAATTTATCGTTAACGCGCACTTTCACAAGGCTTTCGTTATCGGGAGAATCAATGATTTTATAACCGAAATAATTCTCAAATCCTTGTACATCCTTATAGCTTTTACCCATCAAGCGTTTGACGGAATAAATGGTATTCTGTGGGTCGCTGACAAGTTTTTCTTTAGCTACATCCCCGACTAAAATACCCTCTTCACTGGATGTTAAAAAATGTAAAATGGAGGGCACTAAGGTATTTTTACCGTCTTTTCCTGCCACACAAATGGGCACGCCATCTTTTATATAGGCAACCAGCGAATTGGTAGTGCCTAAATCAATACCTACAATAATATCTTTTTCGCTATCTACGGAACCCGTTTTAAGGTTTATTGAAATCAAAGCCATGCTTTTTAACTGTGAACTGTTTAATTGTGAACTATGGCTGAAGCATCATTGGGAGGCTTGCACAACGCTCAACACTATTTAGATTAAATCAAAAGAAGTGCGAATATACAACAAGATTTAAAGGTAGAGGTTTTGAGTTCCCCAAAATAGAGTGAAAATATTAAAAAAATGCCACCCCTCAGTACAAAAGCACTTTTCAAAGACAAACGCAACACTTTTTTAAAAAAAATGTTAGTTTTACGAAGTTTAAAAATGAGATTTACTATATTTTATTCTAATTTTAAAAAGACAACATTTATGGCTACTCCTACTGAAAAGGTAAGTTACTCCCTTCGTGAAATACAAGATATTCTAAAAAATAAAGGTGTTCGCCTTTTCATAATTTTAGGCGGTTTTTTCATCGCTAATGCCCTTATTGCGGAGTTTATGGGCGTTAAAATATTTTCATTGGAGCGCACATTTGGTTTTCAACCCGTCAGTTGGCAGCTTCTGGGCGGAAAGTGGAATTTTGACCTCACGGCGGGTGTACTGCTTTGGCCAGTAGTTTTTATCATGACGGATATCATCAATGAATATTATGGGCAGCGAGGCGTGAAATTTCTATCATGGCTTTGTGCGGGCTTGATAGCTTATGCATTTTTTATGTTATCCGCTGCAATTAACCTCAGTCCTGCCGATTGGTGGCCTTCAAGCCAACAAGCCCGCGGAGTAGCGGACATCAATGCCTCTTTTTCAGGTATATTTGGTCAAGGTTTGGGTATTATTTTGGGATCATTATCGGCTTTTATTTTATCCCAAATAATGGATGTGACCATTTTTCATTATATTAAAAGAAAGACTGGCGAGAAGCAATTGTGGTTGCGCTCTACAGGCAGCACCCTTTTTTCACAGTTGGTGGATACATTTGTGGTGACTTCCATTGCTTTTTACTTTTACCCGATGTTCGTGAAAGGGAATGGTGACCCTTGGCCCATTCATCAATTATTGACAGTGTGCGCAGGAAGTTACATTTATAAATTTTCAGTAGCATTATTAATGACACCTGTTATCTACGCCGTTCATAATGTAATTGAAAAATATTTGGGTGAAGAGTTAGCCTCTCAGATGAAACAAAAAGCTGCGGAAGCATGATAAAAGTGCCATAATAAGAAGTAGTTGAGCTAAAATAAACCCACTTACTGAGGGGGCATCATTTAATATTTCGGCCTACTTGAATAAGGGTAAAATGTACCTTTTCCTACATTTTATCACGATTTCAGTTGATATTTTTAGAAAGAATGTTTATATTTGTAATGACCGATGATTTTAAAACAAACATTGTGTATCTACTAATTTCTATGAGCAAACATGAAAAGAATATTAACCGTGTGCGCATTCGTATTGGCATTAAGTCATTCAGGAACTCTTTCAGCGGAGCCTTATCCAATACTCAGATTGGATTTCGTAAAGATGATTCAATACGCAAAAGATAAAAAAGAAGAACCCTGCAAGGGTGCAGCTGTATCCAACGTGATAACGGTAACTGTAGTAAAATGCAACGAATTAGCTGCTGAAACTCAGAAACCACCGCGAAAGGATGAAAAAATTGTTCAATAAAAACAAAGGGCTGCTCATTCAAAAGCAGCCCTTTGTCATTCTGTGATTCATTAAAATTTATAACATAAATAGGTTACTTTTTAAAATAAAAATCAAATATTTTTATTATATTTGTATGAGAAAGTTTTTTATTTTTTAAAAGGAACTAATGAACGCATTAAAACGTTATCCTTAAGTACATCATAATCCTACTCATATCTCTTAATTGTTCACTATGCCAGAATCGCTCATAACTTACGAAGAGTCCGAGAGCCTTGTCATCCAGAGGGCTTATCGCCTGTTGCTCAAGTCCATCAAGACGCCTGTCACCATCGAGGATAGTAAAAATATCCGTCGAGCGTATGAAATGGCAGTGGATGCCCACAGTCAACAGCGGCGTAAGAGCGGTGAGCCGTATATTTTACACCCAATAGAGGTTGCTCGGATTTGTGCTGAAGAGATTGGTTTGGGTCCCACTGCTGTGATAGCAGCTTTATTGCATGATGTGGTGGAAGACACCGATGTGACTCTCGGTGAAATAGAAACACAATTCGGCAAAAAAATAGCCACTATCGTTGATGGTTTAACAAAATTAGATGCCAACGATAATGCAGAAAGCCCTCAAGCTGAAAATTTCAAGAAAATACTCGGTACTCTGGTAGATGATGTGCGTATAGTGCTCATTAAAATGGCTGACCGCTTGCATAATATGCGCACTCTCGGCTCAATGCCGCACCATAAACAACTCAAAATTGCCGCTGAAACGGAGTTTATTTATGCGCCTTTAGCGCATCGTTTGGGTTTATACAATTTCCGTTCTGAGTTCTTGGATTTATGTTTAAAAATTACCCACCGCGAAGAATACGATGATATTGCGGATAAACTGAATGAAACTAAACGGGAACGCAATACCTATATTGATGAATTTATCAAGCCTTTAATTATATTTTTAGAGGAAATAGGCGTTCCTTACCGCATTTCAGGACGACCAAAATCCATCTATTCTATTTGGAATAAATTAAAAACGAAGCATTGTGCTTTTGAGGATATATTCGATTTATTTGCCGTTCGTATCATCATGGATGTACCGCCTGAAAGGGAAAAAGCCCTTTGTTGGCAAGTGTATTCTATTGTCACGAGCGTCCATACGCCCATTCCTGAGCGTTTGAAAGATTGGATTACAATTCCTAAATCCAATGGTTATGAATCACTTCACACAACAGTTATTGGTCCCGATGGGCGATACGTCGAAGTTCAAATCCGCAGCGAACGCATGGATGAAGTAGCGGAAAGAGGCTATGCAGCCCATTGGAAATACAAAGGCGTTCGGAATCAGCAAGATGTCTTCGAGGCTTGGTTAAATAGTGTGCGAGAAATGGTTGAAAAAGCCAATAACGATAGCTCAATTGATTTCATTCAAGATTTCAAAACTACCAATCTTTTTACCGAAGAAATATACGTATATACGCCTAAAGGTGATTTGAAAATTTTACCAAAAGGGGCGACTGCATTGGATTTTGCTTTCAATATCCACTCCGATGTGGGGTATCATTGCCAAGCCGTGAAAATCAATAATCGCCTTGTGCCAATGGGTTATAAACTTCAAAATGGTGACCAAATATCCGTAGTGACCAATAAAAGTCAAAGACCTGGTGAAGATTGGCTCAAATGGGTAGTGACGAGTAAGGCGCGTGATAAAATTCGGATGTCGTTAAAAGAAGAACAGCGGCAACAAGCGATATTTGGCAAAGAAGCCCTCCAACGCAAATTGGAGCACCTAAAAGTGGACTTTGATACCAGTGTGGAAATATTATCCAAACACTTTAATTTCAGAGCGCGCCAAGAGTTTTATGCGGCTATTGCCAATAATACGGTGGATTTACAAGATGATTTGAAGGTTTTTAAGGTAGAAAAAGGGAAACTCGCCTTGATAGAAGATGAAAAAGAGCCCCCCCTCAGTAATGAGAGCCGAAATGCCCAAAATGCTGAAAAGCGGGCAGCGGCAAAACCTGAGATGAAAGCCAATCTTTTAATCAATGGAGAATCTGCTAACTTGTACAAATACCATTTGGCGGATTGCTGTAAGCCCGTGCAAGGAGATGATGTATTCGCCTACGTATCAGCCAATAATGTAATGAATATACATCGAACTGGCTGCAATAATGCCAAAAACCTCATGTCGCTCTATGGTTACCGCATCCACAAAGCCGAATGGGGTTCTACTGCTAATTCTTCATTTGTAGCTGAATTATTGATAACGGGCATTGACAATGGTCCCGGTGTCATCGAGCGATTATCCAACAAAATTTCATCGCAAATTGGTCTAAATATTCGCTCATTCAGCATCGAAGGCAATGAAGGTTATTTTGAAGGAAGAGTAAAAGTGGTCGTTTCAAACAAAGACCAATTGGCACTTGCCATTAAAGCCTTAAAAGGATTGGATGGCGTTTCAAATGTGATTAGAGTAGAGTAAAAATACAATAGATAAAGCGCAACTTGTTTCAATTTCGAGATTCGGAATTGAAACAAGTTATTTTATTAAAAAACTAAAAACATGAAAAAATACCTACAACTATTCTTAATCACTCTGTTTTTTATAACTAATAACCCGTATGCTCATGCGGTTATTGAAACTCATCCGCAACAAGCACCCCCTCAGTATAAACCGACTTTTCTTCAAAAAATCAGTTTGAAAATAGCTGAAAAACGCCTTAAAAAGCACTTTAAAACAACTGACCCAACTGAGACAAAATCAAAAGGTGACAAAATAGCGGCTTATGGTTTTTGGGCTATAGTAGGCTCTTTGGCTTTACTTACCTTATTAAGCATACCAGCATTAAGCACTATTCTTTTCCTAAGGTTATTAGCTCTTTTGTTTCATTTTTCGGGGCTTATAGCAAGCATTATTGCTTTAACGAATAAGGATTTAAGCAAAAAAGGCAAAACTCTGGCTTTATGGGGTATCGGTATTGTTGCTGTAGAACTAATACTCACTATTCTGCTTATAATACTTCTTATCGTTCTTTTAAATCAGTTATAAGTAGGTATATTAGGATAGTCAACATATTTAATTGAAAAAACTCAGAAAACACAATACCTTCTCCTAATCTAATTTAAACCTAATAGGTATTGTATAATGTGTTTTTAAAGGTTTTTTAGTATCGTTATCAAAGGCAGGAATCCATTTGGGCATTAATCTAACAACCCTAATTGCTTCTTCATCAAGTGAAGGATGAATACCTCTTTTGATTCGTATATTAGTCAGTAAACCATCTTCTTCTATATCAAAACCTATATAAACCGTCCCTTCTACATTATCCTGTGTTGTGTATGTTATATGACTTCTTAAAAAAGAATACATTGTGTCCATTCCTCCAGGGAAGGTAGCCATAGGTGAAACAATAAAAGTACAAATGATTTTATCTGTATCGTCGTTTTGTCCAATTAAGCTTTGACTTATTGAACATAAAAAAAGCAAGGTAACAGCGTATTTCATCATTCTAAAGTTTTTAAATAAGATGCTCATAATTAAAAAAATGGTGTGTTACTTATATTTTATTTTATCAAAACCAACTTAACTACCATTTTTATCGTAAAATATCCTAATTTTGCGCGCATTTTTAAAGAAAAAAGAAACAAAGCAAATATGGAATTTAATCCAAATAGAATCGAGGATAAGTGGAAGAAGTTTTGGGAAGAGAACCAAACGTATAAAGTGGCGAATGGTGGTTCAAAACCCAAGTTTTATATTTTAAATATGTTCCCGTATCCATCGGGCGCAGGTTTGCACGTGGGGCATCCGCTCGGCTACATTGCTACGGATATTTACGCCCGTTTCAAACGCCTCAAAGGTTTCAATGTTTTGAATCCAATGGGTTACGATTCATTTGGCTTACCTGCCGAACAATACGCCATCCAA
>JANPHO010000032.1:0-2103 GCA_031424515.1 Saprospiraceae bacterium | reverse complement strand
CTCGTTTCAGTGATGGGTTTAGTGGGTGTTTTGGTTTTGGCGTGGTTTGTTTGACATGTTTTATATATTTTTTTAGCTTGGGCATAATATATTCGCCTTTTAAAATGTCTTTAGCTTGATGAAAATCTGTTGCGGCAACGTAATAATATTTTTTGCAATTAAAGCAAAAGCCCGAAGCTGTAAAAAACGAAAAGAGATATTTAGATGTCAATAAAGCCATAAAAAAAGCGTTTATAAGACATTTACAAATATAATTCCCAATACAATGAATATAAAACATATACTTCTCCTAAGTTTCATAGTTTTTACAAGTTCAATTTTAGCACAAACTCAAGAAGATGATTTTCCTGATTTTACACCAACCAACCAATGGTATAAAAAAACACAAGAAAAATTAATAGAAATAGATATTTCAAAATTAAAGAAAGGATATTGGCTTGCAGAAAACCAAACTGATTCAATTTATCTGAATATTTTAGATACAAAATGCTATTACTATGACAAAGATAGCAAACCTTTTACTGCAAAGATGACAGTAAAATTAACTCATGTAACAGCAGAGAAGCCTCAAAAAGTTATATCTGATAATTATAGCGAGATACATTTTGAATATTTAGATACTTTACCAGAACCACGATATAGCTCCAAACACTTCTCTAACTATGGAGAAAAGAACCCCAAAATCTACATTTTCAAAAAATTATTGCCCAATAAATTAATTCTTCAAGAGAAGGGAAACTTAAATGATACGTTGATTTTCAATAAGATTAATACAGAATATCCTTTGTTTATGCAGGTACAAATTGAAAAACTAAAGGAAATAAAATCAAAAGTAATAGGACTATGGAAAAGTAAAATAGAAGAAAAATATTATTTGATAGGAGGTTATCCAACAATAAGTAGCGATAATTGGTTAGAAAATCCACCAGAAATATTAACAACATCAATTAAACTTTTACAACTTGAGCAAGATTCTGTAAAAGCAGAAAAAATGTATACATACATTCAATGGTCAGATAATTTAGAATATACAATGCAATTTAGTTCTTCTCAAAAAGATAAGTACAAAATCGAAAAGTTAGACTCAAATAGTATTTCATTGGTAATTGATTCATTAAATATAGAGGAAGACTATTTTAAAATGCCATTTGACCAATTTCCAGATTCTATACTGAGGGGGATAAAGAACAAAGTATGGTGTGATACAATATTCGATAGCTATACTCAGAAGATTGATACTCTCATGTTTGATTTTGGAGACAATTTAGACACTTGTAAATATGAAGATATTTTTTTTAGTTGCTCTGGTCATTTATACGATAGAGGATTTCACAATATGGCTCATTTTGACTTTTTTACATTTAAAAACCATTGTTTTTACATAAAACTTACTCATGGTTCAATTCGTCTATGGGAAATAGTCAACTTATCATCGCAATATTTAACATTAAGAACCACAGATGAAGATGATAAAATCGAAATAAGACAATTATTTTTACATCCCCAAAATCAAGAATATTTTGATAACCAAGGTAGAAGAATGAGGTATTGAAGCGAAAATACTGAGGGGGGGAGTTTAAAATTTTCATAACAAGCCGTAAACTGTCATTAACTTGATGAAAGGTGCAGCAATGTTTTATGTTCCAACAACCAAAAAAGGCATCCGTTCTTCTATTAAACGAAAGGAAGTAAATTGATATTAAAATGCTTGATAATCAACTAATTATAAAATCTAAAATACGAATGGGGAAGAAAAAATATATAAAACAGTTAATCTCGATAAAATTCACGGATAGAGAAAAAGTAATTAATGGTTACGTTGTTGATTATAACGAAGATTGGATATTGATGAAAAATAATCCAGTTGATTATTTAATTGATGGATATATTGTTATTAGAAACATGAATATTGAAAGTTTCAATAGAGATATTGATGAAAAATGGAAAGAAAAAGTTATTAAACTTAAAGGCCTTGAACCTACGGAAAAAGATATTATTCCAATTTCCGACCTTGAAACGATACTAAAATATCTTAGAGTATGTTTTGAAATTATATGGCTAAATTTTATAAATTTTTCAATTGCATAAACTATTGACAATCAA
>JANPHO010000031.1:0-6889 GCA_031424515.1 Saprospiraceae bacterium | reverse complement strand
AATGGCGAGAGTTTCCCGCTTACATCGGGAAGGTGTTGGTTCGATTCCAACCGAGTCAACTGTGGCTGTGGCATATTGGTTTGCCGATAAGAATGTGGCTCTTATTGATACGGGTTCGATTCCGGTCAGTCACCCTATTTTGAGTTTTGGGTTTTGAGTTTTGAGTTTGCCCAACTCGAAACCCAAAAACCCCAAAAGTAAGTATAGTTTAATGGTAAAATTTCTGTCTTCCAAACAGTGGATGTCAGTTCGATTCTGACTACTTACTCTCATTAATTTGGCTTGTAGCTCAACGGTCGAGAGCAGCATTCTTATACAATGAAGGTCGTAGGTTCAATTCCTACCAAGCCAACGAATATGGTAACGAATATAGTTTCGTCGTTCAACGGAAAAGGATACTTGGATACGAACCAAGAGATGGGCGTTCGATTCGCTCCGAAACTACTTTTACCGACTTTGTCATTCTGAGCGTAGCGAAAGAATCTGAATGATTCAATTACAGATTCTTTCGCTGCGCTCAGAATGACAAACCAAACATAGTTATCGATGTAATTAATTGTTAATCAGTATTTTATAAATTTTTAAAAAAATAATCATGGAAAGCGATAAGTCTCGAAAGCTATCTGACTTCGTAGCTTAATTGGCAGAGCATCGGTCTTTTAAACCGAGGGTTATGGGTTCGATTCCCATCGGGGTCACTTTTTGGTTGTTGGTGCTTAGTGCAAGGCATGAGCAGACTAAGCACCAACAACTAAGCATTAAATTCTCGCTCTTGTGGACAAATTGGCTAAGTCACCACACTTTCACTGTGGATATTGCGGGTTCGAACCCCGTCGAGAGTACATTTTAATAGTCCTTTAACCCAACTGGAAGAGGTGCTTGTCTTAGAAACAAGTGAGTGTCGGTTCGAATCCGACAAGGACTACTTTAGAAGTGATATTTTAATCTTAAAATAAATAAGGGCTGGCATGTTCCAAGGCAAGGCGAGCGTGATTTGCATTCATGCTGAGGTGAGTTCGATTCTCACTTGGTCCACAATTACAGTAGTGATGTTAAGAGATACTTCGACTGTTAATCGAGATGTAGTTGGTTCGATTCCGACATTTGCCGCTAAAGTTTGATTAAAAATATGGCAGATTAGCTCAATGGTAGAGCGCTAAAACTCTGACTGTTTTTCTCTGTAATTTTTTTAAAAGGCTTAAAAACCGATTTTTTATGTAGGCGTTTAAAAATAAATATTGCTATCGTCGGGCTGAAAAATATCCAAAATGCAGAGCGAAGCGAAGAATTTTGGATATTTTTTAGAACCGACTTAAAAAGATAGCAATTTTTATTTTAGCCGATCTACTATCGAGGGGGTACCCCCAAACAGGTGCATAGCTCAATTGGTAGAGTTGCGGTCTCCAAAACCGTCGGTCGGAGGTTCGAATCCTTCTGCGCCTGCGAATTGTAGTAGTGATGAAAAGGGATACTTCGGTGATTAATTGGTTCGACTCCAATCGGCGCCTCCTTTTTAATTAAAAATGGCGTTGAAAAGCCTATGAAAATGGGCATTTCTCTTTCAGATTTTCTCTACAATTTTTTTAATGGAGATGTGGCGCAATGGTAGCGCGGTGGATTGTCTATCCAATGGTTGTGGGTTCGAGCCCCATCATTTCCGCTTTTTTAAGTATACGGAAATATTTCAATCGGTAGAATTCGGGCTTTGGGAGCCTGAGGTTGTCAGTTCGAGTCTGGCTTTCCGTACCAAGGATGTTTTGAGTTTCGAGTTTTGGGTTTTGAGTTGTGCCCCGACTGGTTTAAATAAGTTTGGAATTTACTCAGCCTCGTAACTCAAAACTCGGCACTCAAAACTCAAAACTAAAAAGCCGATGCGGTGAAGCTGGAGAGTCACAGGTGTCTGTAAAACATCTACCGCGCGTTGAGTAGGTTCGATTCCTACCGTCGGCACTGATTGGAAAATAAATCTGCAAGGAGCAGAGACAACCTGCTAAGTTGCTTCGGTCGAGAAAACTTGACTGTGGTTCGAGTCCACTGTTTTCCGCATTTAAAAGGACGAATAGCTCAGTTGGTCAGAGCGTCCCCCTGAAAAGGGGAAGGTCGGTGGTTCGATCCCATCTGCGTCTACGAAGGAAGTAGCCAGTTTATAAGTAGTCAGTTGTATGTAAGCTTCTGATAAGTAATAAACTGAACACTCAATAGGATTTGTAGCTCAATGGTAGAGCGAGTGGTTGTTAACCACGAGGTTGGAGGTTCGAGCCCTTCCGAGTCCGCCAAAAAGTAGGTATTTCAAAAGCTCTTGCGGTAGTGAGAATAGGAGTTACTTCGATAGGACTGAAAACACACTTCGATTCAGTTTACTCCGCAAGGTTTTTTAAAACTCACAAAATTAAATTTTAAATAAAACAAAAATGGAAAACCTAATTAAATACAGTAAAAAACTCTCAAAAATCCTCAGACATCAGCCCGATATGATTGGTCTGGCACTCGATGAAAATGGCTGGGCAAGTGTTGCTGAACTGATTGAAAAGTTCGGTGATGTGCAGGGGCAGACGCTCACTATGGATATTTTAAAAGAAGTGGTGGAAACAAATGATAAAAAACGATTCGCTTTTAATGACGATATGACGAGGATTAGAGCCAATCAAGGACACTCCGTGGATATTGATTTGGCTCTTCAACCGCAAATACCACCTGCTCTTTTGTTCCATGGAACAGCTTCCAAGAACCTTCAAAGCATTAAAAATCAAGGTTTACTGAGGGGGTCACGTCAGCATGTTCACCTTTCAGTGGATGAAACCACAGCTAAAAAAGTGGGTAGCCGACATGGTGCACCTGTTATTTTAAAAGTGAAAACGGCAGATATGGTGGCAGCTAATTTTAAGTTTTACATCAGTGAAAATGGCGTTTGGCTGATAGATCATGTACCTGTGAAATATATCAATTTCCCGTAACGCGGAACTCCAATTCCGATTTTTTAAATTATTTCATTAGCGAATCAAGAGTTTCGCTCTATAAAATTTAATGACATGACCCAGACCATAAAAATCAATGACAGAATCGAATTGACAGAAGTTCGAGAAACTGATAAAGCTGCTTTGGTGCAGCATCTGAATGATTTGACCATTTTTGAGAACACGCTTATGATTCCATACCCGTACACCGAAGTGAATGCCGAATGGTTTATCAATTATGCGCGGGAAATGGAAAAGAAACATGGGTTTGTGGTCAAATTTGCGATTCGTACTGAGGGGGTACAAATAGGCGGTATCGGATTGATGTTTAATGAAAAAGAGACTCAAAAACACAAAGCCGAAATCGGTTATTGGTTAGCCAAACCTTATAGAGGGCAGGGAATAATGACCGCAGTTTTGAAAGGTTTAATTGAGCATATTTTTTACACTACGCCGCTCACTCGCCTTGACGCGATGGCATTTGCGCCCAACATTGCTTCTCAGAAAACATTGGAAAAAGCAGGTTTTGAGCGGGAAGGTTTTGCGAAAAAGTATGTGTTGAAGCCCGAAAATGGACTTCAAATTGATGTCGTTTTATTCGGAAAAGTAAAGTAGCGCGGAACTCCAGTTCCGCTTTAAAAATTAATTTTTTAATACGGAACAGAGTTTCAAAAGCATAAAAAGGATATTAAAATGGCACTTTTCAATATAAAATCTAAAAATAAAGATAAAACAGTGAATTTGGCGGGAGGAAACGCCTTCACTGTAACGCCTGAAATGGAGTTGGCTTCATTGGTGTTGACATCCTTTGCCCAAGAGCAATTTTACCGTACCCAAGGGCAAACTTTCGAAACATTGAAAGGCGCTATGGCAAAATGTGAGCCTGCGTTTGTGGCAAAAGCGGGTATTTACGCCCGTAACGAATACGGTATGCGCTCAATCACGCATGCTTTGGCGGCTGAATTGGCGCAAGCGGCATCAGGTCAAGCATGGTCAAAGGCATTTTACGATAAAATCGTGAACCGTCCTGACGATATGTTGGAAATTGCAGCGTATTTCATGGCTCAAAATAAAGGTAAAAACTTGCCAAACGCTATGAAAAAAGGTTTTGCGGGGGCATTTAACCGTTTTGATACGTACCAATTGGCGAAATACCGTGGTGAAAACAAAGCTGTGAAAATGGTGGATTTGGTGAACTTGGTTCGCCCCTTACCTACTACTCGCAATGCCGAGGGTTTGGCGGGTTTGGTGAATGAAACTTTGCGCCAAACCGAGACTTGGGAAGCAAAATTGACTGAAGTAGGTCAAAAAGCCGAAACTGAAGATGAAAAAACAAGCCTAAAAGCCGATGCTTGGGCTGAGTTATTGGGTAGCAAGCGTTTGGGATACTTTGCGTTATTGCGTAATCTGCGTAATATCTTGGAGCAAGCACCACACTTGATCCCCTCAGTATGTGAGCAGTTGACCGACCGTAAAGCGATTAAAAACTCAATGGTTTTGCCATTCCGTTTTTTAACAGCTTATAAGCAGTTGACGGGCAATGATGCGAACAGCCGTAAAGTGCGTGCTGCGTTGGATATGGCTATTAATCTGTCATGCGATAACGTGCCTGTTTTGGAAAATACCTTAATCGCTATTGATAATTCAGGCTCAATGGCGAGCCCTGTTACGAATTCTGAACATTTGCAATGTAGTGAAGCGGGGGCTATTTTCGGGATGATATTGGCAAAAAGCAGCAATGCAGATGTCATGGAATTCGGTGATAATGCCCGTTTCATCAATTATAATCTGAATACATCTGTGATGGAATTCGGGGCGTCATTTGCTCAAAACAATAAAGTAGGTCACGGAACAAACTTCCACGCCATTTTTGAAAAAGCGACAAAAAGCTACGAGCGTATCGTCATTTTCTCTGATATGCAGGGTTGGGCGCCATCAACTTATGGGTACAATGACATTGCGAAGGCTCAAGCGGATTACAAACGCCGTACAGGTGCTAATCCATTTATTTATTCTTTCGATTTGCGCGGGCATGGCTCATTGCAATTCCCAGAGGATAAAGTATTTGCTTTGGCCGGTTTCAGCGAAAAAACGTTTGACTTGTTCAAATTGTTGGAGGCTGACCGTCAGGCTTTGGTGAATGCTATTGAGGCAGTTGAGTTGTAAAAGAGTTATATTTTACTTGTAATAAAACGACAAGAGCCTATCTCGTAATCAATGGATTATGGATAGGCTCTTTGAATTTTAAAATAGGATTTAATGTGCTGCATTGAGGAATCAGGGATTCCAAAAACTGTATTTTTTAAATATATTTTAAGGCAAAAAAGCCATGATAACGGCTTGCATTTCCTTGTTTTTAGCTAATTCAGGTCTCCAAGTGAATAGAGACTTATGTTTTTCAAAGTCACAATTAAGGGCTTCACCCAATCTATAAAGCGCCTCACTTTGTTTGCCCATTTGATAAAGGCAAGCGACACGGCAATATTCCAATTCAGGTGCACCACAGTTAATATCCGCCATTTCTAAGGCACGAAGCGCCATTTTCTCTTGACCAATATTGAGTAAAAAATAAGTGTATCGCAACCAATAACCCACATCCTCAGGAGCTAAATAAGCAGCTTTACGATAACTGAAAAGTGCGTTTGATAATTGGTCAGACTGAAAATAAGCATCAGCCATGCCCGCATAGAAATCTTCACGATGCCCATCATATTTTATCGCTTCTCTGAATGAGCGAATAGCTTCATGGTATTGCCCAAGTGAATTGGCGCATTTGCCCATGCGGTAATAAATATTGGCGTCATCAGGCTCGAACTCCAACGCTCTTTGATAATAAGCGTTGGCAGTTTTATATTCTTTCAGCTTTTCGTAGCAATAGCCGATTTGAAGCATCAATTCACCGTCTTCTTGAGTATTAAAAATGGCATTTTCGTACACATACAAAGCGTGTGAATATTTTTTCTGCTCTATCAAAAGGTCAGCAGCTTCCATGTAAGCCATTTTACAGCTTTTGTCGATGGCAAATGTAAACTCGAAAGCATCAATAGCGTCATCCATTTTACCACTACCCCTGAGGGCAAAGCCTAAGTTAAGCCACGCTCGCCAATTATAAGCGTCTTGGTCAATCAGCTTATTATGAAATTCTATGCTTTCTTTAAAAAATCGTTTTTTCTCTACTAAAAGAAGCATAGAGGTGTACCCCTCAGTATTGCCACGATTTGTGAGTAAGCAACGACGCAACGAGCGGAACATAGCCGCATAATCTCTCAAATCTTCGTAGATATGAGCTTCAGTAAAAAATATCTCTGAGAGGTCTTGAAGGCTTGTTTTACCCTTCAATTCGTCCAAAATAGAGAGTGCCTCTTCAAATTCTCCCTTTGCCGTTAAGAGTTCAGCTCTCAAAATCCGCAAGTTGGTATTGGTAGGAGCAAATAATTCAGCTCTGTCAATTGTGACAATGCATTCATCAATCATATTACGATTGAGTAATAACTCTGCCTTGCGTAAAAATAAGTCTGCCGAAAAAGGGTGATGCGAAATAGCAGCGTCAGCAATTACGACAGCTTTTTGCCACTTGCCTTCTTCTTCTAATATGTCTATCATGCCTATAAAAACCGCTTCCTCATAGAAAGATACCGTTTCTTTTTGTGACATTACCTCGTACTCTTTTACGAGAGTTTTGACATAGCTTTGTTGTTCAGGATTGAGTTGTTTCATGTGTGTAATGGATATTTACTTTTTATAAAGATACTGTATTTGGGGTATATATGCACAATTATTTTTTTAAAAAAAAGGAAAAAATATTAAACATAAATTTCTATTTTCTTTAATTTTAAAAATTAAATAATTGATTATCAATATTTTATGTTGTTTTTGGTTTAAAAATAAAATTTTAATTAATACAATAAATATTGAATTTATCAAGTATTTTTTTC
>JANPHO010000030.1:0-9520 GCA_031424515.1 Saprospiraceae bacterium | reverse complement strand
GGACTTGATTTCGGAAGATTGGGTATTGACATTCGATATGAAGGCAACTTTGATAAATATGGTGATCACATCATGCTTGGTGGGAAATCATATAATTTTTCTAAAAAGCCGACGCGTTTATTAGTATCAATGGCTATTGCTTTTTAATTTTTTTAAAACAAACCTCAAAACGCCTTTCTACAGTTGATTCTGTAGAAAGGCGTTTTTTCTGAATTATTTTCATTGCAAATAACTCGAATAAATTTAAACAAATAGGGTCTTTACATTTTTATACATTTGTGAAATGTTTTTACAAAATGAATTTAGTTGAGTATGAAAAATTATTTGTCGCTTATAAAATTTAGCCATACCATATTTGCGATGCCTTTTGCTTTAGTGGGGTTCTTTTTAGGCATTTATCAATCACAAAGCGCCTTAAATTGGCAAATTTTACTGTGTATAGTGCTGTGTATGATTTTTGCAAGGAGTGCAGCCATGGCTTTTAATAGGTATTTGGATAGGGATATTGACGCTATTAATCCACGTACGGCGGTGCGAGAGATTCCAGCGGGCGTCATCTCTGCGAATTCGGCTTTAGTATTTATTATAGCGAATTGTATGTTTTTTGTGGCGACTACTTGGTTTATCAATCCGATTTGCTTTTACCTGTCACCCATCGCTCTGTTGGTGGTTTTGGGATATAGTTATACGAAGAGATTTACTTTTTTATGCCATTTTGTGCTGGGTTTAGGGCTTTCATTAGCACCTATAGGAGCTTATTTGGCGGTGGTGGGTCATTTTGATTTTTTACCCGTTTTATATTCACTCATTGTTTTGTTGTGGGTTTCGGGTTTTGATATCATATATGCGCTTCAAGATGAGGATTTTGATAGAAACTTGAAACTCAATTCAGTTCCCGTGAAATTAGGTAAAAAGGGAGCTTTGATGCTATCTAATATACTGCACGTTGTTGCGGCAATTATTTTGCTCATTTCAGTTTTTACATTGAATGCATCGCAAGGTGGTTTGTCATTTGGTTGGATGCATTGGCTTGGGGCAGGGATTTTTATTGCATTACTGATTTACCAGCATACGCTCGTGAAAGTGAATGATTTGAGCAAAGTGAATTTGGCTTTTTTTACGACGAATGGTATCGCGAGCGTTATTTATGGCTCTTTTTTTATTATTGATTACTTGTTTTAAAAATGTAGTATTGGCGATATCCAGATAGGTTATTCGTTATTTTTACTCATACCCCCTCAGTATCAATACCATATACTGAGGGGGTATTTTTTTATTTGTAATATTTTACTTTAAAAAATGTTATTCCACTGTTTTTGGAACATATTTTGCAAATATGCTATTAGTTACACGTTCTCCCCCAGAAATGTACTTCTCTTCTTAAATAACTGCACTACAACAACACTTTTAATAGTTTGGCTAAAATAACCGACAATTTCTTTTTTAAGTCGGTTCTCAAAATTGTTGAAAATACTCTGCTTCGCTCCGCATTTTCCACAATTTTAAGCCCGACAAAATTATCGGTTATTTTTACGCCTTTAAGTATAATATTAAAATTTATACTGAAAGAAAATATTCGATAGATTACTGTTTGATTTTCAATTGAATACAAATTGATATTTTTCAAATTAGTGACACTTTACACAAAACCTATATGTAGTTGGCATGATTTTTCGCAATGTCAGATGATTAAGTTATATTGTAAAATGTGATTACATTGATTTTATACTTAAATAGGTATATTCACAAACAAGACATTATAAGTAGTATGGTAATATTGATTTTTAATTTAATATACTTTAACTTGCAAATAATGAGATCTAAGACAAAAAATATTTAGGCATACATGAAAAAACTTTTACTTTTTAGCGCAATTTTATTTTTTTGTGGCTTTTTAAAAGCACAGTCTAATTTTATCAATCAAGATTCAGCATTCGCTCAAAGTGCTGATTGCACGGGTGGTATTTCAATTAGTATGGATAGCATCGATTTTGATAATATCGGAAACTATCAGTTTTTTTTAGATGGATTACCTTATACAGGAAGTATCAATCCCAGCAAAATTGACACGTTTCACACTTATTCATACTCACAGCTATTTGATAATGGCGAAGTAGGACCTTTCACTCTCAACTCTTGGACAATAAACGGAACAACGTATTCTATTCCCGTTTTCGTAAATCTCAATCAATTACTGGATTCGATGAGGAAATGGGACCCCATTTCCAATTGGCAGTTGGCATATCCATTAATATATGGTTACCCCAAAAATGCACAGGCTTATAGTTGCCAATCTCTGAGGGGATTATCAGTTGGGGCTCAAAATAATTATTGTAAAAATGAAGCTTTTCTACCAAAAGGGTTGAAAATATCCGTTCCAGCGGGTTTTCATCAATTTGTGGTTTTAGATACAGTAACTAAATTAAGAGATACTATACAGTTAAGAGCGGCGTGTATTCAAAAAGATACGATTCGCCAAACGCTGTTTGTAGGTGTGAACAGAGCAAGTTGTATCAATACTTCGCAGCTTTTAGGTACGCCTCAGTTGGCAACATTTACAAATTTCTGCGCTAAAACAACCACAAATGTCACTTTTGATAGCCTTTACAACTTTTGTATCAGCTACACAGGTAGGGCAGTGGGTAGCGATACGGCTTGTGTGCGGGTGTGTGACCAATATGGAATTTGTGATACCACATATATATATGTCACGGCTCAAGCCAATCCATCAAGACAACATTACATAGCCGATACTATCACAATTGGTCAAAGCCGTGAGAGATGTAATTTAGCAGTTCCTCCAGGTACAATTGCTACTTATCAGAATCTTTGCCCGACGCGGTCTGGTTCTGAAATCAATTTTGTGGTGGATTCTACAAGAAGATGTGTTTCATACTCGGGTGTAGCAGTTGGTATCGATACCGCGTGTATGGAGGTTTGTAATACATTAGGGGTTTGTGATACCTCATTTTTATACATTGAAGGTTTAAAAATTGTCCCTCGTGGTCAGTCTTATATTTTTAATGATACTATTTTAATAGATTCTATAAAAACTAAGTGCGACTTTGTGAAGCCAAGTGGAACGATTGGCATTTTTCAAAATCTAAGTGCAGCGAGTTCGAATGTTCAATTCTCTCTTGACCAAGGGTTAAAATGTGTTTCATACCGGGGTTTGACAGCTGGACCTGATACAGCGACGATTAGAGTGTGTAATACTGAGGGGACCTGCGACACAACTATTTTTTATGTATCAGCAAAAGCCAACGTGGCGCAACCACCCACTGGGGGGCGCTTTTCATTCACCGATACTATTTCTATCAATGCAGTCCGTCAAAAATGCGATATTTCGATACCTACTGGTACAATCAATGTTTTTCAAAACATTTGTGCAGGTAGCTCTAATAATCATGTAATTTTCAATTTGGATACTGTTGGTAAATGTGTCATTTATTCTGGTAAAAGCTTTGGTATCGATACTGCTTGCATCCGAGTTTGTAACACTAATAACAGATGTGATACTACTACTTTTATTATCGAAACCAAACTGGTGGCAGCGGGTAGTTCAAGAACCTATAATTTTGCGGATACGATTACAGTAGGTCAAAGTAGAACTAAAAATGACTTTAGTGCTCCGCTGGGTTCAGTTTTAATTGAAAAAATAGGTACATCCAGTGCAAATTCTAATGTGCAATTTGATATAAATACCTCTCTTTTCAGTGTCACATATAAAGGACTAAAAGTAGGCTCCGATACCATTACTATAAGAATCTGTAATGCTTCTAACACCTGTGATACGACTGTTTTGAGAATTAGAGCTTTGGCTCCAATTGTGCCAGTAACTCCTAAACCAAGTGTAGATACCATTAAACTTAAAATATTTGAGAGAAAAACTTTCTGTCCTGACTCATCAGAACTGAGTGGCTCTCCCATCAATTT
Source organism: Saprospiraceae bacterium (assembly GCA_031424515.1). Classification (GTDB taxonomy): domain Bacteria; phylum Bacteroidota; class Bacteroidia; order Chitinophagales; family Saprospiraceae; genus JAAFJT01. The sequence goes on along the minus strand of JANPHO010000030.1, from coordinate 5,584 downwards.
GATAAAATTCTGTACACCCGCTACTTTTGATAATTCTACAATTAGCTTGGATACACAAAAGAAATGTGTAGTAGTAACGGGTAAAACAGTAGGTGTAGACACTTTCTGTATTGCTATCTGTAACGCTGCTGGATTCTGTGATACAACAACACTTTTTGTTAAAGTGTCAGCAGATTCCATAAAACCTAAAGCCAGTGTAGATTCTATCACAATAGCGATAGGTCAGTTAAAATCATACTGCCCAGATAGTTTAGAATTGTTGAGTGGTAGAATCACGAGTATCTCCTCATGCGCTACTTCAAGTGCAGACAACTCGACAGTGACACTTAATAATGTCACAAAATGTGCAGATTTAAGAGGTATTTCAGAAGGAAGAGATACAACTTGTATGATATTATGTAACTCGGCAGGGCTCTGCGATACGACAACACTTTACATAAAAGTTGTGAAAGAATTGCCTCCTTCTCCGAGCTTAGAAATAGTCAGTGTTAGAATAGGAGAGACCTTAAACTTTACGAAGATTGATACATCACAGATACGGGGCGCAGTTGATACTATTTACGATGCTTGCCCTGGAAAAAATGGTTCTCACGCTTTGATGGTTTTAAATAGAGCAACTCGAAATGTCAGTATTACGGGTGTAAATGTGGGTTCTGATACGATGTGTATTGTGGTTTATAATCGAATTTCGATGCTTTATGACACAACCACAATTGTTGCGAATGTAAGAGATACTGCGGGTGCTTTCACAATCAAAGCCAACAAGGATTCTGATACAATGCGTCAAGGAAGAACAATTACGCTCAAAGTATATGCAAACGATTCACTAAGAGGTAAAATTCCGACGTCACTAACCATTATTCGACCACCTTTGAAAGGTAAAGCTGATACAATTAGCTTCCGACAAGGCTTGATTAGTTACGCTGCTGACCGCTCTCCAAATGCGTGTGGATTGGATAGTTTCACGTACAGAGTGTGTGTGGATACGATATGTTCCGAGGCTTTGGTGGTTGTAGAAGTGATTTGTGCAGACTCATTAAAGGCATTTAATGCCATCTCTCCGAATGGAGATGGGCGCAATGATGCCTTCCGAATAGAGGGTTTACAGAAATATCCTAACAATACTTTGTTAATTTTTAATCGTTGGGGCAATGAAGTGCTAAATGTTAAGAAATATCAAAATGATTGGCAAGGTACTTGGAATAATAAAGATTTACCAGATGGTACATATTTCTACTTACTGCGTGACGAAGATACTAATGAAGTGATTTTGACAGGTTATTTGCAGATTCTGCGGTAAAAATTTAAATCATATATATCAAAACCGATTTAATTAGGGACAAAACGAAAAAACGAAGAATTCTCTGAATTCTAAATTCATCCCCCCACGATGAAACAATATTTAGCAATACAGAAACTTCACAACCCGTGAATTTATCAATTTTAAAATTTCTAACGATGAGAAAATTTAGCACACTTTTTACTCTTATGATGTTTGCGACTTTAGTGAGCTACGCGCAACAAGATCCGATGTTCACTAAGTACATGTTCAACTCATTGACTTTCAATCCTGCTTATGCGGGCAGTCGTGAGCATATGACAATCAACGCTTTGCATCGTACTCAATGGTGGGGCATTGAAGGAGCACCAAGCACACAATCTATTACAGTTCATACGCCCATGAAAAATGAGCGCGTAGGACTTGGTATGAGTTTAGTGAATGACAAAATTGGTCCCACAAACTCTATTTATGCCAATATCGCTTATGCTTACCGCATTCCAGTGGGTAAAGCCAAATTAAGCATTGGTCTTCAAGGAAGTATGAACAATTGGAGAGCCGATTGGACAAAACTGAACCTTCAAGATGGCAATGACCCTGCTTATAATGAGCAAAATCCAAATCTTTGGAAGCCCAATGTAGGTGTAGGTGTTTATTATTATAGCAAGTTATTCTACACGGGCTTGGGTGTACCGCGCTTAATTGAATATGATTTGACTCAAAATCGTACTGACCAATTGCCGATTTATGCAAAGCAAGTACGCCACTTTTTCTATACCATAGGTGGTGCCATTCCTTTGCGTGGTAATGCATTGATTTTCAAGCCATCATTACTTTTAAAAGCATCTGCACCAGATAGCCGATTCAAGCGTGATTCATCGTTCCAACAAGTGGGTGCTCCTACGGAATTCAACATTGATTTATCGTTGTTTTTCCAAGAGACATTGTGGATTGGTACATCTTTCCGTTCATCAATTGAAGCTTTTTCAAAGAAAAGTTCTTATGATTCAGCGGATTTATGGGCAGCGTATTATCTATCAAATGGTTTACGTTTAGGTGTCTCATATGACTATACATTGACAAAATTACAGAAAAAAGCAGGTGGCTCATTTGAGGTGATGGTTGGATATGAATTCGACTATAAGACCAAAAAGACAGTCACTCCTCGATATTTCTAAGCTTTTTAAAATATATTAAAAGCTTATTTAAGCCTTTTTTACTTGTTGAAAATGCATTTTAAATGTATTTAAAATGCATTTTTAACAAGTAATACTGAGGGGGTAACACCATAAATTATAATCCTGTTTTTAAAGGATAAATTATGGTTATTTTAATTTGATTTTAAAAATTGGTATGATTTTTACATTGAATATAATAAATATTGTTTTGTAAAATATTGATTATCAATATTTTTGATTCAGCCTTCAACTTCCCAAAACCAATTAATATTCGTATTCACTTTGTTTTAAATAGAATTTATTAAGTAAATACTGAGAATCCGTTCCGATAACTCAGGGGGGTATATTAGATACTCGCTGCAAATAACTTAATAACTGTTTAGCAAAATAAACATTTTAGATTACTAAACTAATGAAATAAAACATGACCTGAAAGCAGTTGTGTTCACTTCATTTTGATTTTTGAAATTTTAACTTGCTATGATGAAATTCAGAAACTTTTACCTACTAGCCGCTGTACTCTTATTATTTACGAGTTCAGTCGAAGCTCAAAATGCGAAGCTTGAAAAAGCTAAACGCTACATGAAAGATTTTAACTATCAAGAAGCTATTTCGCTTCTGAAGCAAATCACCGACAATAAGGATAACGCCGAAGCCAAAATCAATTTGGCGGAGTGTTACAGAAAAGTGGGTGATTCTCCCAATGCCGAATTCCTTTACGGACAAGTGGTGCGTATGCCCGAGGCTCAACCAATTCACTATTTATTTTATGGTGAAATGCTTCAGCGCAATGGTAAATGCGACTTAGCAAAGGAATGGTATCTCAAATTTAATCAAGCAGTGCCAGAGGACGTTCGCGGACAATACATGAGCAAGGCTTGTGATTATGAAGAGGAGTTGAAAACAAAGGGTTTGTCCATTTATGATGTTCAACGCGCTAATTTTAACTCACAATACGATGATTTTGGTTCTACTTTTTACAAAGATGGTATCGTCTTCGCTTCTGAGCGTGACAAAGGCATTGCCATAAAAAGAGAGCATAGCTGGACGGGTCGTCCGTTCCTCGATTTGTACTTCGTGCCTATCAAAGGCTGTGGTACTGAGGTAACTTATGGTCGTCCTGAGCCATTTGCAAGTGATATCAATACGAAATATCATGATGCTGCTGTGACTTTTAATAAGGAACAAAACATTATGTACTTCACACGTAACAATTACACTAAAGGTAAATCTGCTGGTGATGATGATGGTGTTATGAAGTTAAAAGTTTACACATCTAAGAAGAGTGGCAAGTCAGGTTGGACTGGCGAAGAAGCTCTTCCTTTTAATAGTGATGAATATTCGTGTGCGCATCCTACTTTAAATGAGGATGGTACAAAATTATATTTTGCTTCGGATATGCCAGGTGGATTTGGTGGCATGGACATTTACGTTTCTGAACAAGAAAACGGCAAATGGGGACCTCCAGTTAACCTTGGACCAGGCATCAATACTGAGGGGCATGAACTTTTCCCTTTCATGCATAAAAGTGGTCGTCTTTATTTCGCATCTGATGGACATCTTGGCTTAGGCGGTATGGACATCCATTATGTAGATGATAAAGGCAATGGCCAATGGTCAGCACCTGAGAACGTAGGTGCGCCTATCAACTCTCAAGAAGATGATTTCAGCCTTAGCTTAAATGAAGATGGAACTTGTGGTTTTTTCTCATCTGATAGAGCCGGTGGTGCAGGTCACGACGATGTTTACAGTTTTACTAAAAAAGCTGCTCCACTGAAAGTATATGTGTATGATGCGGATACTAAAGCTGCCATTGAAGGTGCTACAGTTGTCGCTGATTCATTGAATAGAACAATGAAAACGGGCAAAGACGGTAAGGCAATGGTGGAAATGAAATTCAATACTTGTAGTAATTTTGCGGCTTCTATGGAAGGTTACGAACCTGCCATTAAGCAAGGTTGTGTTAAAGATGCCAGCTCAGCAGAGCCCAATACGGTAGAGATTCCACTTCGTAAAATGATGAAACATACAGTTGCAGGTGTTGTTTTTGACTTGGCTACGGGTTTACCTTTAGGCGGTGCAACAGTATCTCTTTTAGGTGGAACTAAAGATACGTCGACTGTAACTGATGCTTCAGGTCGTTATAGTTTTCCATTAGAAAATGAATTCTGCTATAAAATCAAGGGTGAAAAAGAAAAATATTTCGCTGAAACAACCCCTGATACTATTTGTACAAAAGGTTTGACAGGTGGTAAGGATTACTTAGTTAATTTGAACTTGCAACAATCGAATACTGCACCTACTAAGCCTACAGGTGATGTAGTAGATGGTGGTACTCCTGAAAAACCTGGTGATAACAAAACCCCAAAAAAGCCTAAACTTGAAAACGGTGTTTATGTCATAGATGGCAATCCAGCTGAAGGTGAATACAATGGTGTAAAATACAAAAAAGGTAAGCCAGAAGGTAAATTTGTACCGAGTGAGACTGAGTATCCTACTAAACCAGGTGAAACGCCATCAGTAGCATATTTACTCCATGTTTATTATGATTTTGACCAATCATTCTTACGTGACGAATCAAAACCAGAGTTGGAGAAATTATTTAAATTGATGACTGATAATCCGAACTATATCGTAGAAATTGCTTCACATACAGATGCTCGTGGTTCTAACTCTTATAACAATCGCCTTTCTCAACGCCGTGCTGAATCAGTAGTGAAATGGTTGGCTGATAAAGGAATAGAAAGAGATCGTTTAGTACCAAGAGGATATGGTGAATCAATGTCTGCAAACAGATGTAAAGGAACAGTAAAATGTGAAGAAGAAGAGCATCAAATGAACCGCCGTACAGAATTCCGTGTGTTAGGCTGTAAAGATTGTGTAGATAAGACAAAAGTGAAATTATCAAAACCAAATCCTAATGCTAAAGTGGATAGATGTCAAGGCTGCCCTTTCTAAAATGAGGGGTAAAAAGTTCAGAAATACTATAATTTTTGGCTAGAGTAAAAGTGAATATATATTTTAGGGTGACTGCTTATTGCATTCACCCTTTTTTATTGTATAAAACTGAACTACAATTCTGCATTTTAAAAATGGCAATTTCACACTTGTTACTGAGGGGGTAGAT
>JANPHO010000029.1:0-13494 GCA_031424515.1 Saprospiraceae bacterium | reverse complement strand
ATCGACCTCGTTAGAGGTCGTATTATTTGCTTTGCATGACCTCTAACGAGGTCGAAAAATGCTGTTTTATTTTACTTCCTACAATTCTTCGACCTCTAAAGAGGTCATTTTAATCAAAAAAGATGTGTGTAACGCACACGCTTTAAGCGGTGGCACGGATAAAAGTAAATATATGCCTAAATACACAAATCTTGCTCAAGTTCAAGCCGATATAAAAAGCGGAAAAACGAGTATTTTACAAGTAGTAGAACACTATTTATATCGTATTGAGGAAACACAACACCTCAATGCTTACATCGAGGTTTATGCCGACGAAGCCGTAGAAAAAGCCATTGAATTGGATAAAAAAATGCGCCATCATCCCGATAGAATGGGGCGTCTGTACGGTTCTGTTATTTCAATAAAGGACGTTTTATGCTATGCGGGGCATGAAGTGACGGCAGCGAGTAAAATACTGAGGGGGTTCAAAAGTGTGTTTACCGCCACGGCAATTGAGCGCCTTTTGGCAGAAGATGCGATTATAATCGGGCGTACCAATTGCGACCAATTTGCAATGGGCAGCGATAATACCAATACTGTTTATGGTGTTGTGCGCAATGCAGCGGATGAAAATCGTGTTGCGGGTGGCTCATCGGGTGGTGCTGCGGTGGCTGTACAAGCGGATACATGCTTGGTGGCGTTGGGTTCGGATACAGGTGGCTCGGTGCGTCAACCTGCGGCGTGGTGTGGTGTAATAGGCATGAAACCGACTTACGGGCGCATTTCTCGGCATGGTTTATTGGCTTATGGTTCTTCTTTCGACCAAATTGGCGTGTTGAGTCATTCTGTGGATGATGCGGCTTTATTTCTTGAAATCATGGCTGGTGCCGATGATTTTGATGCAACTGCCAGTCAAAAATCAGTTGATACATATTCTACTAAAACCAACGATTTTAAAAAAGAATATAAAATTGCTTATTTCGATAAAGCATTGGATGTCAATGCTTTAGATGCTGAGGTGTACAGTGCGATTGAAAAAACGATTGATAATCTGAAATCACAAGGACATACAGTTGAGCCGGTTAGCTTTGAATATTTAGATTTTATTATCCCTGCTTATTATGTTTTGACTACGGCTGAAGCATCAACGAATTTAAGTCGTTTTGATGGTATTCGCTATGGTTACAGGGCGGATGGCGTGAAAACATTGGAAGAGACTTACAAGCACTCTCGTACTGAGGGGTTCAGCGATGAGGTGAAACGTCGCATTATGTTGGGCACTTTTGTATTGAGTTCGGGTTATTATGATGCTTATTACACCAAGGCTCAAAAGGTTCGCCGCTTAATTGCTGAACGCACTTTTGATATTTTCAAAGAATATGATTTCATTTTAATGCCCGCTGCTCCGACTCCAGCTTGGAAAATTGGTGAAAAATCAGATGACCCAGTAGCGATGTATTTAGCGGATATTTTCACCGTTCAAGCCAATATGGTGGGTATTCCAGGCATTGCGCTGCCCATTGGTCAAACTACTGAGGGGTTGCCCATCGGCTTACAATTCATGGCGAATAAGTGGCTTGAAAGTGAATTATTGGCTTTTGCGAAGTATTTTACTGAAAAAATCCATTCATGATATCGTAAATGAAGTTTTAAATAAAATCCCTATGTTTTCAATTGTAAAACATAGGGATTTTATATTTTATCAAAAAAATTTCAAAATACTGAGGGGGTAAAACCGAATTGAGGTGTCATTAAAATATAGAATTGAAAAAACTATTTTGAAATCACCAAACAATTTAATTAGTCATGAGAAGAATTTATTTGCTCCCCGTTCTCTTTTTATTAATTTTAAGCGGTTGTATTAAGGAGTATGTGTCGGGTTCAGGTGCAATCACGAGTGAAAGCCGAAATTTAGGGGGAACTTTTACCTCTATTCAAGTAAAAGGCTCCATTAATGTGCAACTCAAACAGGGCGATACCACAAAAGTAGTCGTGAAAGACTATGAAAACCTTTTATTGTACCTCGAAACGCGCCTTGTGGGGAATACTTTGATAATAGAATACAATGATGCTTGGATCAATCGTTCGGCAGGTGAGGTAACATTGACAGTGCCTCGTATCGCGGATATTGATGTGAGCGGCAGCAGCGATATAGGCACTATCGGTAATTTTAATTTTACGGATTTGAGTATCAATGTAAGTGGCTCAAGTGATTTGTTTTTAACGGGTACTGCCAAAAATTTGAATGTTAGAATATCGGGTTCGGGCGACATAAGGGCTTTTGAAATGCCATCGGATTCCGCCAGAATCACTATTTCGGGCAGTGGCTCTGGGCAATTGAATGTAAAAAAATTATTGGACGTGAATATATCGGGCAGTGGCGACTTGATTTATAAAGGAGACCCCTCAGTATCTTCACGGGTGACGGGTAGCGGAAGAGTCAGAAGGTTTTAGTGTTTTGTGTTTTCCATATCGAGTAATATTCATATTGAAAGGTTTATAAACGAACATGAAATGGCAATTTTAAAATAACGAATTTGTGCAACTAATTGAAAAACAAACATTTACGTCATTTGATTTAGAAAATGAGGAGGCTTTCGAGCAATTGTTTCGGACGTATTATGCTCGCTTGTGCGCCTTTGCTGCCACTTTTTTAAATGATAAAGAAGAGGCTGAGGAGATTGTGCAGACGATGTTTTGCCGACTATGGGAGCAGCGAGGGAGCTTGGATATTACTATTTCGGTGCAAGCGTATTTATTCAGAGCGGTTAGGAATGCAAGTCTCAATCAGATTAAAAAAACTCAAATCCGTGATGCCTATAAAGTGATGAACTTAGAAGAACTCAATAATAATCCTGAATTTCAACCTGACCGCGCTACGGAAAAGGAACTCAGCAAACGCATCGAAAAAGCGATTTCTGACCTGCCCGAACAGTGCCGATTGGTGTTCAAATTGAGTCGTTTTGAGGAAATGAAATACAAGGAAATTGCTGAACAACTCAATATTTCAATCAAAACCGTTGAAAACCAAATGGGAAAAGCATTGAAAAGATTGCGGTTGGAATTGACAGATTTTTTAGTTATTCTATTATTCATGTTTTTTAAATGAGTTATTAAGTGAATCACTTCTCACTTTTAGTTTTTCACTTTTCACTTACAATAAAGTTAGATGAAAGAATTTTTACCTGAAATAGATGAACTCATCGCCAAGGTATTGACCGATGAAGCTACCACTGAGGATAAAGTTGAGTTGAATCAATGGCTCAAGGAATCGCCTGAGAATCAACGATATTTCGATGATTTGAGCCGAATATGGGTGGGCTCCGCGGAGGCAATTGAAGCGGAATATACGGATTCAGATGTTGCTCAATCTGTAAATACTGATGTGGCATGGGGTAAAGTAAAGGAACGTATCCAGAAGCCTAAACAATTGACAATCAATTGGTTAAACCCTAACGTGTTTAGAACAGCTGCTGCGGTAGCTTTTTTAATAGTAGCAGTATTTTATTTTAAAAATACAACATCCCCTCAGTTTAACTACGTTGCAGATGCCAAAGTTACGACGGATACATTGACCGATGGTTCAGTCATCACATTGAACAAAAAATCTACTTTGACCACCGTTTTTTCAAAAAAAGAGCGGCGCGTGCGTATGACAGGGGAGGCGTTTTTTGCGGTAGCTCCAGATAAAGATAAACCGTTTATAATAGAAGTGAATTCCGTGGAAGTGAAAGTAGTGGGCACAGCTTTTAATGTGGATGAAGTTTCACAACGAGGTAAAATAATCATTGTGGTGGAAGAAGGGATAGTTGAGGTAAAAGGTAAAAATGATAATATTCGCTTGATTAAAGGTAATCGAGCTGTCTATGATTTAGCTACCAATACTTTTGAAAAGAGTGAAAATACGGATAAAAATGTGGTGGCTTACAAGACGGGTAAATTAGAATTTGAAGGAGTACCATTAAAAAACATTGTAGCACAAATCAATAAAAATTACGATAAAAACATAGTAATCACTTCACCTTCCGTTGAAAATTGCCCCGTAACAACTACTTACGCAGGCGAGGATATTGAGCAATGGTTTAAAGAAATTATAAAAGAAAATATCAATATTGAAGTAGAAAAGCAAGGTGATAAGTTGATAATAAGAGGACAGGGGTGCGAACAATAGCCTCTTTAGACGTTTTTAGGCTTATTTCTGTCGAATTTTTAAATGATTTTTAGTTAAGTGATTTTAGTTTTACAAAACCTATAGGGCTATCACCTTATGGGTTTCGTTGCGTTCTATGCCATTGAAAACTATCATTGTATGAAAAAAAACGGGCACTTATATGCGTTAATTCTCTTTTTTTATCTTATTCATACTGAGGGGGTAACTCTTTTCGCTGCACCCATTTTAGAGCGAACGGTAACGCTCAAAGCCGCCAATATGCCTTTGCGGGAAGCACTCAAAATCATATCCACACAAGCAGGTTTTTATCTTTCGTACAGCACCAATATCATTGATGCAGATAAAAAAATAAATATCAATGCCGAATCCGAAAAAGTAAGAGTGGTTTTGAAAAGCGTTTTAGGTGATAACTATCAATTTAAGGAAAAAGGAAATTACCTCATTATCCAAAAACTAAAGTCAGATGAACAAATTATCGGGGGCTATATTTCAGATAAAAAAACGGGTAAAAAACTACCAAATGTAACAGTTTACGATAAAAAAACGCTTGCTTCTGCCACAACAGATAGCGCAGGCTACTACGAAATTATTACCCGAAAACCCATCCAACAGCTTTCTATTGCTCGATACAATTACAGCGATACGGTTCTGCAAGTGCGCAGTGAAAAAGAATTACAGGAGCTTGATATTTCACTTTTGCCCAAAATGGATGTGAATTACATGGATGAAGAAACTGAATTTGTGGATAAGCCTGTGGAAAACCTTAAAAATGTGGATAAGTATGCTGAAAGAACACTTATTTCAAATATTGAGATTAATCAAGCTATTCGATGGACGTTAAAAGAGATTGAACGCATCAATGAGCGCAATATTCGAGAACCCTTGAATAGAAAGTGGCAAGCTTCCTTAGCACCTTACGTGGGTTCTAATTTGGGATTGAGTGGCAATGTGATTAATAATTGGTCTTTTAATGCTACCGTTGGCTATTCCAAAGGCAATAATATTTTAGAATTGGGAGGTGTGGGGAATATCAACCAAGGTAATGTAAAAGGTATTCAGTTGGCAGGACTTTTTAACATTGTAAAAGGTAAAACCAATGCATTACAGGCTTCTACAATTATTAACCGAACACGGCATTTTAGCGGGCTTCAAATATCGGGAATTACGAATTATACGGATACAATACTGAGGGGTGTGCAATTGGCGGGTATTAATAATCATGTGGAGTTTGGTAAAAAAGGGAACTGGCAATTGGGGGGATTGGTGAATAAAACTGAGCGAGGACGTACAGCCCTTCAAGTCAGCACAATAGCCAATAGAGCAGATACTGTGGGTGTACAAATAGGATTTATCAACAATGCTAATCGACTGAAGGGTGTACAATTGGGGCTCATTAATATTGCTGATACAGCGAGCGGCGTGCTTTTAGGTTTGATTAATATTGTTAAAAAAGGCTACCATGTCCTTGAAATATCGAGTAATGATGTCACTTATGGCAACATCGCTTATCGCACGGGTACACGTTGGTTTTACACTATTTATTCGGGCGGCGGTCAGCCTCAATTGGGCGATAGAACCAATATATTGAGTGGTGGTATGGGCATTGGCTCAAGTGTTTGGTTTGGTAAAGTGGTGGCTTTGACGGTTGATATTACGGGGCATCGTTATTGGATAAATTCAAAATTGGAAAATAGAGGAGGCTTGGTGAAAATAACGCCTGCCTTGAATCTACAAATCACCAAACGCTTCGGCATCAGCTTCGCGCCCACTTGGAATAATTATTATCTTAACTCTAAAAACCAAATACCAATGGATATTTTATCCATTAAAAATAATATTGTACCCGCTAAAGCACAACTTTCAAATGATAAATACCAATGGTGGGGTTGGTCTGCGGGTTTGAGGTTTTTTTAATAAAAAAATCAAATAAACACTATATTCGCATTTAAATAACAACTAAGTAGGTGTTTAAAAATAATTGACAATTTCTGTCGGGCTTAAAATTATAGAAAATACGGAGCGCAGCGGAGAATTTTCTATAATTTTAAGAGCCGACCTAAAAAAGAAATTGTCGGTTATTTTAGCCCAACTACTATGATAAAACTCAATCTGCCACACAAATCTTCTTCCCTTCAAAATGAAAAGAGATGATACGTTATGGAAAGCTATTTTAGAGGATGTTTTTGAAGATTTCCTCCGCTTTTTTTATCCCGATGCGGATGAAGTATTCGATATGTCACGGGGTTTTGAGTTCTTAGACAAAGAGCTTGAAGACCTTTTTCCTGAAATGGAACACGAAAATATCCGTTACGTGGATAAATTAGTCAAAGTTTGGCTAAAAGATGGAACGGAAGAGTGGATACTGATTCACATAGAAGTTCAAGGAACTGCCCAAAAAATTTTTGAAGAACGTATGTTCACTTATTTTTATCGAATACGAGATAAATATAAACGCAAGATTACGGCGTGGGCAATTTTAACGGACAGGAATAAGAAATTTTTACCAAAAGAATACACAGAAACGTATTTGGGTACAAAACTAACATATCAATTCAATGCTTATAAAGTCATCAATCAAGATGAAATGATGCTTCGTGAAATGGAAAACCCATTTTCAATAGTCGTTTTAACGGTTTTATTAGCTTTAAAAAAGCCTAAAACAGCTGAGAAAGAGTTGATAGATTTGAAAATGGATTTGATAAAACGGTTGTTAAATAGTCAAATCCGAAAAGAAAAAATTAGAGCATTAATGAACTTTTTGAAGAATTATGTGCGTTTTAGTAAAGAAAATTCCATTATCTTTGAAAAGAAATTAGAACAATTCACAGGAAAAACTTATCCAATGGGAATAGAACAATTTTTATTGCAACGAGCCGAAAATCAAGGCATCTTGAAAGGTGAAAAACGAGGTGAAAAACGAGGTGAAAAACGGGGCGAAAAACGAGGCAAACTCGAAGGCAAGTTTGAAGAGAAGTATGAAGTTGTCCGCAATGCTCGCATTAATGGTGCGAGTATTGAGTTTATTTCAAAAATTGTGAATTTACCTGTTGAGAAAATTCGCGAAATGTTGGATGAAATGGGTATTGAGTGATTTTCACACTTTATAAAAAAACTTCTTTTGTAAACAGTACAAAAGAAGTTTTTTTATAAAGTGTCCAACGCTTTAAATTTCCCAATTACCCCAAAATGGCTCTTCTTTTTTAATGGGTTTCGGTTTTTTATCATTAAAACTCTTACGGCGTTTCTTCATTTCATCCAACTCTTTATTGCGGTAGAGCGGGATTTCTATCCCTATCAAATCTCGAATTACCACCGATGCACACACGCCACCAAAAGCCGCGGGTAAATACGAAATAGTGCCATAAGCTGATTTTTTAAAATTAGAACCGTCGGTCATAATGAGGGATTCTTTCGGGGCTGGTTCATCACTAAAAACGGTGATTAAACCCCGATTTATGCCTTTTTTCTTTAATCTTTTACGGATAATGAGGGAAAAATGGCAAACGTGGGTATCTCTCAAATCGGCAACTCGGAGGCGCGTGGGATCTACTTTGCCACCTGCACCCATCGAACTGACTATTTTCAAACCTGCATTTTTAGCGGCTACTATCAAATAGAGTTTGGGCGAAACGCTGTCAATACAGTCCATCACATAGTCGTAAGGGGCTACTTTACATATTTCCTCAGCCTTGTCGGGTGTTAAAAAATCTTTGATAACGTGTAATTTAATATCTGGATTGATAGCTGTCAAACGCTCTGCCATTATATCGGCTTTCGATACACCGTGATTGGTGGCTAAAGCAGGCAACTGTCGGTTGCGGTTGGTAGGGTCAACCACATCCCCATCCACAATGGTCATTTCACCGACGCCTGCCCGAGCTATAAACTCAGCCGCAAACGACCCAACACCGCCTAATCCGACGACCAAAACGTGTTTACTATTCAATAATGCAACATTATCTTCTCCAACTAATAACGATGACCTTGAAAGCCAACTCAAATCACTCATTTTCCTTATATTTTATGCAAAATTAAAAATATCACACTAAATTTTTTAACATAAAAAAATTGGATAAGCTGGAAAGCTTATCCAATTAGTTGCCCTAATTTATTTGCGTTTTACGTTATCTTATCATTTACCTATATTTCCACCTTTATTCCAATAAACCATTAACAATAAACCGAATAAAGCACCGCCAACGTGCGCAAAGTGGGCAATATTTGAAGTGGAATTGGTTATATTACTTATCCCTGAATACAATTCAAGAGCACCGTAAATTAATACAAAATACTTTGCTTTGATGGGTATTGGCGGAAATAAAGGCATAATTATATTATTTGGGAACAAATAACCATAAGCAGCTAATAAACCAAATATTGCTCCGGATGCGCCCACCATTGGAGAATTAATCAAATCCATTGCGTCTTCTGGCGAAACGCCCATATAGTTAAGTTGATAGAATTTTACCGCAAAATCCAAGACTAACGCCCCAAAACCGGTAAAAAAGTAATAAAATAAAAATCTCTTAGGTCCCCAAGAATACTCAACGGGAGGACCAAACATGAATAGACCCAGCATATTGAAAAGTATGTGTGTGACACTTCCGTGCATGAACATGTAAGATACTAATTGCACAGGGCGAAAAAAATCAGATGAAGGAAAGTGAACAGCTAAAAAGTTATTAATTATTCCGTCGCGCTCAAAACCATATGGCGTAAACTCATTTCCTAATATCGTTACAGCTCCAAAGAAGATAATGATATTGATAAGTAATAAATTTTTAACTACAGGAGTAATATTATTGAAATTCATAAAATATTGATTATCAAGTTATTGTATAAATTTTTTTTGCAATTCCTCCAAATCGTAGGAGATAAAACAGTTGCGTCCCGAAGGGCTTTTAAAAGGCATGGCGCAAGCAAAAAGCTGGTCAATGAGCTCATGCATCTCTCGGATACTGAGGGGGGTGCTGCGTTTTACGGCTGCCGAGCGTGCCATCGAGCGCGCAATCCGTTCTGAAATATTGAGGTGAAAATCTACCTCCGCTTTGTATTGTTCAAGAAGTGATTCTATGACTTTTTGTTCATCTTTATTATGCGTCCAATCGCTTGGCAGACCGTGTACGATAAATGTCCCAGTGCCAAACTCTTGAACATCGAAGCCCAAGCAGTTGATTTCGGGCAGTATTTCTTTTAAAATAGCGGCATCACTGGGTGAAAAATGCAAAGTTTTAGGAAAAAGTTGCGTCTGAGTGGAGACTTGCTTTTCCTCCAAACTTGTCAAATATTTTTCATATAAAATGCGCTCACTGGCTGCCTGTTGGTCAATCAGCAGAAAACCTGATTTGATATGGCTCACGATGTACGAACTGTGAATTTGATACGGGTCGCGCTGCTGTTTTGAAAATGACCCCTCAGTATCGTCGAGGGTTTGGGCGTGTTCGGGTGCTTCAAAATTGCTTTGAAACGTTTGCATTTCTCCTTCATTTTCAGAGTTAAACTCTTGATTGACGGGAGGGTTTTCAAAGGATTCAGTCACTTTTACATCAAAAACCTCATAAAGTTTTTCCCAGTTTTCAAGATTTGAGCGTTCGAGTGCCGATGGTTTTTTAAAATTTAAATCATTTTTAGCTTGCTCGAAATTGGATTGCCTTGTATCACTTGAGCGATTATCAGAAAAAGAATCCCGATTCACCGACGAGCGAGGAATAGTGTAAGATTGGGTCAATCCATTATGCTCTTGGTCAAAATCTAACATGGGCGTAATCGCACTTTGACCCAAAGAGTGCCGTACGGCTACTTTCAGATAATTATAAATGATGCGCTCATCCTCAAATTTTATTTCCTGCTTTGTCGGGTGCACGTTAATATCTATTCTCGACGGGTCAATTTCAATAAAAACATAATACGTTGGAAATGAATCCTTGGGCATCAAATCCTCAAAAGCAGATTGCACAGCATGATTAAGGTATTGGCTTTTAATAAAACGATTATTGACAAAAAAGAACTGTTCTCCACGGGTTTTCTTTGAAAATTCTGGCTTGCCCACAAAGCCTGTGATGTTGACCACATCCGTTTCCTCTTCAACTGGAACAAGTTTTTTATTGGTATCTTTTCCAAAAATGCCTACTATGCGTTGCCTCAAATTACCCGCAGGAAGGTGAAAAATCTCTTGTCCATTGTGGTGTAAACTGAAAAATACTGAGGGGTTCGCCATCGAGACGCGCTCAAATTCATCCATCACGTGCCGCAACTCCACGGTATTGGATTTTAAAAAATTGCGCCTCGCAGGGACATTATAAAACAGGTTTTTTATTTGAAAATTCGTTCCGCCTGGGCATTGACACGGCTCTTGGCTTTTTAATTCAAAGCCTTCTATGATTATTTTAGTGCCTAACTCGTCCGTACGCCTACGGGTACGCAATTCTACTTGAGCAATAGATGCAATAGATGCCAAAGCCTCACCCCTAAAACCCATTGTGCGGATATTAAAAAGGTCGTCGGCATGGCGGATTTTGGAAGTGGCGTGGCGTTCAAAACTCATACGGGCGTCCGTTTCACTCATGCCACAGCCATCGTCTATGACTTGGATAAGCGTTTTACCAGCATCTTTTAAAATTAATTTTATAGTGCTTGCACCTGCATCTATGGCATTTTCGAGTAGCTCCTTCACAGCCGAGGCTGGTCGCTGAATAACTTCTCCAGCGGCTATTTGGTTGGCAATAGAATCGGGCAATAATTGGATAATATCAGACATTTTACTTTTAAAATTACAGTGTTACACATTTTTTTAAGGTAAAAAATGTGTAATAAAAAATGGGTTTTCAATATGTTTTTTCACATACTTGAGATTCATAGGGCTGTAAAAGTCTGAAATTTCTATTAAAAAAACAGGATTTTCAGAATGTAAATTTAAACAATTCCAATCAAACTTAGTTATTAACTTTTCATTCTCGTTTGGAACACTAATTTCTCTCAAATTTATCTTAACTTTGCGTTAAATATTCCATTCCAACTGCATTCCATAATGAGTGATTCAATAAAGCACGAGTGCGGCATCGCACTTATTCGACTTCTCAAACCACTTGATTTTTACCATAAAAAATATGGTACGCCTTTTTACGGCTTGAATAAATTGCATCTTTTGATGCAAAAACAACGCAACCGCGGGCAAGATGGGGCTGGGATTGCTACCGTTAAACTTGACCCGATACCCGGTACGCGCTACATCAGCCGTAAACGCTCGAATGCGCAACAGCCTATTCGAGATGTTTTTGATCAAGTTTTTTGGCATTTCAAAGACCTTCCCAACGAAGAGTTGAAAGACTCTACCTACCTAAAAGCTAATTATCCGTACATGGGTGAATTGCTCATGGGGCATTTGCGCTATGGTACGCACGGTGGAAATAATATTGAACACGTGCATCCTTTTCACCGAGCGAATAATTGGATTAGCCGCAACTTAGTCATGGCGGGCAATTTCAATATGACCAATGTGGATGAGCTTTTCAATAATCTTGTGGAAGAGCTTGGGCAACACCCAAAAGAGAAATCTGATACGGTGATGGTACTTGAAAAAATTGGGCATTTTTTGGATGATGAGGTTCAGCATTGGTTCGATTATTTCAAAAAAGACGGGTATAATAATAAGGAGTTGACAGCTCTTATCGCCGAACATCTGGATGTGCAACGTATTATTCGTCGTGCCTCCAAGGGGTTTGATGGGGGTTATGCGATGATGGGTTTCATTGGTCATGGTGATGCTTTTGTGATGCGTGACCCGAATGGTATTCGCCCTGCGTTTTATTATCAAGATGATGAAATAGTAGTGGTGGCTTCTGAAAGACCCGCTATTCAGACGGTTTTAGACGTACATTTCAGTAAAATTCAAGAGTTGAAACCTGCTCATGCGCTTGTTATTAAAAAAGATGGTCGGGTTACTGAATTGCCATTTACGCAAGAAAAAGAGCGCAAATCATGTTCTTTTGAGCGTATTTACTTCTCACGAGGCACTGACCGCGATATATATTTAGAGCGTAAAATGTTGGGTGAGCAGCTTGCTGAGTCGGTCATGAAAGCGGTGGATTATAATTTTGATAATACAGTATTCTCATTCATTCCGAACACTGCCGAGACGGCTTTTATTGGTTTTAAAGAAGGTATTCATAAAATCAATAGCAGGCTAAAGGCGGGTAAAATATTAGCGCTTCAAAATGAAGGGCAATTGACACCCGAAAAATTGGATGAAATACTGAGGGGAGTACCACGCTCCGAGAAGTTAGCAGTCAAGGACGATAAAGCCCGTACTTTCATCACCAGTGATGATAATCGGGATGATATGGTGGCACTTGTGTACGATGTTACCTATGGTATCGTGAAAGATGAAGTGGATACTTTGGTATTAATGGATGATTCGATTGTGCGGGGTACTACTTTGAAAAATTCCATTATACGCATTGCTGCTCGTCTGAAACCAAAGGAAATCATCATTGTTTCATCGGCACCACAGATTCGTTATCCCGATTGTTATGGTATTGATATGTCAAAAATGGGTGATTTTGTGGCTTTTCAAGCTATGGTTAGGCTTTTAAAAGAGCGTAACATGGAGGAAAAATTGGAGGAAGTGTACGAAAAGTGTAAAGCACAAGAGCACATTCCGAAGGAAAAAGTAAAAAATTGGGTTAAGGAACTTTATGACTATTTTACGTACGAAGAAATCTCTGATAAAATAGCTGAAATTGTCACACCAGATAATATTACCCCCTCAGTAAAAGTGATTTATCAAACGCTCGAAGGCTTGCACAATGCTTGCCCTAATAACTCAGGCGATTGGTATTTTTCGGGTAATTATCCTACGCCAGGCGGTAATAAAGTAGTGAACAAGGCTTTTATCAATTACATGGAGAACAAAAATGTAAGAGCATATTAGTTTAGACGATAGACTTACAGCATTATCAAAGTCTTATGTCTATTCCGAATACTCGGAACTAAAGTCTAAAAAATAGCTTTAGTAAATTTTGATTTAAAATTTGCTGGGGCTATTTTTTTATGTTATATGACTTACGATTAGAGCTTTGAAGCTAAAATCCCTTTTTGAATTATAAAAAATATTCTATCTTTCGCAATCAATTTAATAAAATAACTGTGATTTTCTTATAAAAGTTTTTATCGAGTTTCAAAAGGGGCATCGCCCCGACAGTTCGGTAGTAAAACCAGAAATGTTAAGAATCGGTCGCGGGAGAGGCGCCAATAAAATAAAGGTTTTTGGGCTATTGCGGGCATTTTTATCATTTATTTTGGGTTTGTTAACCAACAGTAGGGGGGAAGCCCCCAACAAAACCAAA
>JANPHO010000028.1:0-1994 GCA_031424515.1 Saprospiraceae bacterium | reverse complement strand
CACCGTCGAATATGTCATATCGCTTTTAAAAGATTTACAACTCAAAATATTGAGGATAGCCATTACCCCTAAAATGACTACACGAATTAGATGATTTCTCATTGAAATGTATTTTAATGGGTAAAATTACATGAATTCAATGATTCTAAATATTTTAAGGTAAAAGAACACTATTTTTTAATATTAGAGTTTGCTTCTAAAATCAAAATACGCCCTCAAAACCGCTTTTTCATCTTCTAAAAAGGGCCAATGACCAATGTTCTCGTTTAGAGTATAAATGAGGGGATTGGGTATCAGTTCTTTGTATCTTTTCGCCATGTGCGCCCCTGAATTGGGGTCAAAAGGTCCATTAATCAAGCACAACGGGATAGTGGTTGTTTGCATGGCTTCAATCCACCGTTTTTGGTATTTCTTTTTTTCAAAAACGAGCCTACCAATCAAATAAGCGATTGATTTGCCGTTTTTATAGTTCAAAATCTCCCATTGCTGATCTAAAAATGCTTCACTGGGCTGCGTTTCAAGACCAAAAAGAGCTTTTACGGATTTATTGGTCATCGCTTTTGTGATGTTTTTACTGATGAATTTACCCACAAAAGTAGGCGATTGCGACAACAGCTTTTGAATCAAACGCGGTTGATAAACATCCATAAAAAGACCACCGTTCATAAACGTGATGGACTCAATCTTGAAAACATTACCCCCCTCAGTATCCGCACCAGAATTTCGAGCAATAAGCTCTTGCCCAACGCTCACACCTAAGTCATGGGACAAAATATGAACGCGGTTTATTTTTAAAAAAGCCAATAAAGCGTTGACGATTTCAGCGTGTTCTTGAAAGCTATAAGTATGATTTTGTGGTTTATCGGAGAAACCCATGCCCAATAAATCGAAAATAACCACTCGGTATTTTTTGGTCAATTCATCCCAAATGGAAGCCCACTCAAAGCTGCTGTATGGATAGCCGTGCAAAATGAGCAAAGGCTCACCACTACCCTCTTGAATGTAAAATATTTTGTTGCCCTGGACATCCAAAAACTGTCCTCGGTCAAGCCATTTTTGTACCTCTGCGTGCATATTTTAAACTTATTTTATCGTTTTTTACCCCTCTTTTTTATCAGCAGCAATAACAATTAGGGCAATAATTAAAATAAAGCTGTATTCGCTCCCACCCGAACCATGTTCGCCCACGAACCAACCTAATGAGGCATGAATGAGCACAATACCAACCAGCAACATTGCGATAAAGCCAGCCGATAATTCTTTTTTGAAATAACCCAAAGCCAATAAAATACCGCCCACTATTTCAAAAACGGTAATACCCCATACGATAGGTGTGCCAAAAACAAGCCCTTTAGTATTTAAAAAGCCGCCAAACCTATCAATTGTGCCATTAAAAAGCCTAACTGAAGCATGGGCTAAAAACATACAAGCCGTCGAGATTCGCAATACAATCAAGGCTTGTTTTAAAGTTAAAAAGGGGAAATTTTTCATTATTTTAGATTGAAATACTGAGGGGTAAAAGTATCCTTAGTTTTTTTCCTTACTTCTTACGAAAATTTTCAAAACGAAAGGGTAAATTAAATTATGAGCGATATAGCTTATCAAGACAAACGCTGACGCTATAAAAGTCGGTAAAATGGCCCCAAAAGTGTAAGTTAAACCAATGACAAAACCTAAAAAAAACTCGGCGCGATAAAGCGGAAAAATCAAAGCCAATACAAATAAGCCTGGGAAAAGGATACCATTAATATCCCCCTTATCGGTTTCAAAGCAATAAGCCATTGCGCCGGCATAAAGGAGTCCCGCACCTAATAAGAGTAGAACGGATTGCATTTGGTTGGAGGATATAATGCTGTTTTCATGCGTGAGGTTGAAGCGTTTTTGGATGCGATAGAGCGAAAAGTAAGTTAACAAAGGTAATAAAAGTGCGCCCCACCAATTGGAAATAGATGGCATATCTTTTCGGGCCATGAAACTATGACTGGGGACACCTC
>JANPHO010000027.1:0-10547 GCA_031424515.1 Saprospiraceae bacterium | reverse complement strand
TTTTAAAAAAACAAAATTTCTTGAAAAAAGCTCAGTACCTCCTATCTCTAATCAGTTAAGTTCCACTTTTGTTTTGTGTAAAACCTTTAAAAAGCTTTTTTCATTGGCTTTTATCAATATTTAATTCCGAGGGTGGGTCATAAAAAGCCCTTTTATTTAAAAAAAATAAGTTGTTAAGTATTTGATTATCAAATTTTTAAGTTGACAGTGTTACCTTAAATGAGCTTTATTTAATGTCACGTATTTTGTTCTTTAAAAATCGCGCAATCACTACTGTTTATTTCAAGCCTAATAATATGCTTCATGAATGCTTCTACCGAACCCTCCAATAGGATAAAATAGCTAATAATTTATGTTATCTTTAAAATTTAAAATAAAAATATTTGTATTAATAAATATTTTAAATATTTGATAATCAATTATTTATAAATATGATAAAATTTACTTTTAAAAAATAACCCTTGACAGAAGAGCCAAATAGGGCTACTTTTGTATCAACAAACGAAAGTTAGTCACTAAAAATAAAAAACAAACATACTATCGAACACACATTAACAAAAGAAACAAACGAACAACACATTTAAGCAAAAAGCAAAAAACAAACATACTATCGAACACACATTGATAAAAGAAACAAACGAACAACACATTTAAGAAAAAAGCAAAAAACAAATATTCTATCGAACAAACATTGACAAAAGAAACAAACGAACAACACATTTAAGAAAAAAGCAAAAAACAAATATTCTATCGAACAAACATTGACAAAAGAAACAAACGAACAACACATTTAAGAAAAAAGCAAAAAACAAATATTCTATCGAACAAACATTGATAATGAATTAGTTTAAGTTAAAAATGTGAAATGCCCAATGACAAAATCGTTGGGCTTTTTTGTTTTTTAAAGATGGGGAATTGATAGAATTGGAAAGGTATGCAAAAAAAATACGGCTAAAGCATTGTTTATCAATACCTTAGCCGTTCCGATTTTTTCTAATGTTATGCTGTTTTTTTGACGTGCTCCTTAGAGCTTAAACTCCATCTCGACTGTCCGTCCTTCATCTTGGAATCGGCATCTGTCGCTCAATTGGCGCATTAAAAATACACCGCGACCGCCGCATTCGCAAACATGCTCTGGTGAAGTAGGATCAGGTACATTGCTGTAATCAAAGCCTTTTCCCTCATCCTTAACAATAATGGCAATTCTGCCATTACGTGCTTCAGTTTTCACTTCAACAACTTTGGTTTCATCTTGCTTATTTCCATGAATAATTGCATTATTAACGGCTTCAGTCAGGCTGATTAAGATATTGCCGTATGTGTCAGGAGCAAAACGAAACTTGCTTGCCAAATTTTCAACGAGTGAACTAACTTTATCAACGTTCCGAGGGTTTGAACCCATTCTAATAGACGTAGTGGTATCTCTCATACGCTTAACTAATGTTTGAACCGAGGTATTTTTTTCCAAGAATTTAATTCAATTTTTAAATGGTTAAAGAATTCTTAGCTTGAAAAACCGGTTTTTCAATTTTTCTTTTCGAGCGCTTACAGATAACAAAATTAAAAGCATTAAAAATTCTTTTAATTCATAATTACTTAGTAGAGACGCTAAATCGGAAAAATGTCACTTGATGTAACCCTTTTTATAAATGTGAAAAAATGCTTTAAAAATAAAAAGTTCTGTGAATTAGGATTACAATTTGTATGAATTGAAGTTCATGAGAGATATGTGATTTGTTGCTTTTGACTCAATTATGGTGCAATTTAAGATTCTCTTAACACTATGTCAATAGTGTTGAATATTATTAGTGATAAAATTGTGTAAATTATACACTTTAATCCTATTATTTGATAAATTTTTACAATTCGTCTATCATTTTTTTTCTAAAACGCATAATAATAAATATTTCATGCACTTTATTGAGCCATTGAGAGGGTAAATTTTTTTCAAAAAGAGCCTCCAGAATGTCTATCAAATCCACATCTGCGTGAAAAGCAAAATTTTTCAACTCCAAATTAAGTTTTCTATCGTCTGACCACATAAAAGAATAACTTTTTAAGAGCTCAACTATTGATTGAGCGTTCGATAAAGTATCCTGTGAACCCAATTGCAAGAAGTAAACGTCAGGCAGTGGATTTTTGTTGGAGAAATGTGCCCAATCAGAATTAATTTGACACAACCATGTTCCACGATGACCCATGACTGCTGAAATGACGGGCTGAAGTTGTCTATCTCCTCTGAATAAATGGAAGATTTCGGGTAAATATTCGGGTGGTAAAACTTTTTTATTTTTTTTAACGTGAAAAAGAAATTCGGGAAAAGCAGTACGATACGTCCCCCTCAGTATTTCTTTCAAATGTTGCGCGGATTTGGCTGAGCATACGGGATTTTCTTCATCTTCACTGATTTCCCATTTTTCACCTTCAAAAAAGGGCAGCGGAAAAGCCCCTTTGCGTAGTATAGTAAGCACGCCCGCACCTTCAAGTACAGCTTCCGAGACTTCATCGCTCTGAATACCCAGTTTTTGAAGCTCTTCGAGCGTGGATACTGAGGGGGTCGCTTTATCGGAGCCAATCAATGCCGTCCTAACCAAATCTTGCCAAATCATTCAATAATTATTTTAATCCAACATCTAACATCTAACATCTAACATCCAACATCTAACATCTAATTTCACTAAAAAGAAGAATTCACACTCAATCTTACACCACTAAAAGCGGGCTCTAATCGGCAAATGCCGCCTGTGCACACTACACCTTCCACTTGTTTTACAAAAGCCAATGAAAAGCGATTCGCACCCAATGAATAAGCCGCGGCTGCGGTTGGATAATGCAAGGCGGCAGTTTTTTTGGGTTGATGATTGTACATATCAGAAACGGTGAAAATCCAATTGGGTGCAATGCTGTACTCCACCAAGCCAAATATCCAAGAACCATAATCCTGCTGAGTGGCCATGTATTGCAGCTCAATTCGCAATGATTTAGCATCGTCGAGCTTTTTTTGAATCTCTATAAAAGGTGTAATGGTTTGCACATTGGCTACATTGGGCTTGGTTTCGTAAATCCGTTGATTATAATTTTGACTTTGGATGCCTAAAGTTAGTTGTCCTTTTTCTTTTTTAATTAAAACGCTCGCCAATATTTCACGATACAATAGCTGATTGTCTAAATTTTGGATATTTGAAACATTAAAATCAATATTGATATTTTCCTTGGGCGCATATTTTATATCGAGTTGAATGGCTTTTTCACCCAACTCTTGAGTAGCAGGAACATATCGAGCAGTTAAACGATAGGTATTTTGACGGCTCAGTGGTGGGAGGAAATTAATAGTCCCCCTATTCAAAGCCGCAAAAGGCGTGGTTCTGAAATTGAACCCCTTTGTCCACTTCGTTTCGAGCGTAATACCTAAGCCCTCCGTGACATAGCCCAAATTGCTGTAAATAATCGAACCTTTTTCATTAATAAATTTCCCCTCAGTGAGTGTACCATTTTTATTGATTTTAATAGCATTCGCATCGAACATGGCTTCGGGCGATTTATAAGCGGCTTCGGCATACCACGTCCATTTTCCAACGGATAAAGTATTGTAAGCACTAAAAGCATAGGTATTGAATCGAGCTCCAATACTGTCTGCCTTAGAATAAGTTGCCAAGGTATTAATAACCTGATTAACCGTTTCATCATCCAAAGTCCGATGAACAATGCCTAATCCAGGTGCGAGTGAAACGTTTTTAATTTGGAGATACCCCTCAGTATTGAAGCCGTTTATGGTGGATTTATAGATATCAAATTGCTGTTTTTGCCTGCCTGTAAACGCTTTTATCCGCCAATTTTCAGTCAAATCGTAGCCCAAATTAAGTCCCACTAAAGCATTGTCAATCCCTAAAGGGCGCTCTTCATAGCTTCTGAAAATGATACCTGTGCCGATTTGGTCATAGATATAGCCCGCATAAATGCTCAATTTATCCACTTTCTTTTTAAAATAAAACCGACCAATGCCACTTTTGGTGTACGAATCCTTGGGGTTTAAAAGCTGTGAATTATTAAAAACATCCAAGCGCACGCCTACTTCATACCCCGAACGGTTGTAATTGAGGTTGAGCCAAGCATCAGCTCCGACGAGTTGCCTATCATACTGAGGGATATTGGCAGCTCCAATCGCGGAATCGCGAATATAGAAATTACCATTCAGTTGCAAGCCACCCGAGAGGTACTGGGGTTCGCTATTGTTTTGGCTTTTAATAGTGGGTACTAAAAAGCTAAAAAGAATTATAAATAATGAAAAACGTAAAAAATGCATAGAAAGAGCTGTTTACCACAAATATCTAATGAAATGTTCACAAAAACATCACCTTACGGATTGATAAGTGGTTGGGTTTTTATAAAAACATAAAATGAATACGTACAGATACCTTTTTATGGTTCATTCCTAAACAATGATAAAATAGAGTTGAGCGATTTCATTCAATTCGATTTGCTTTATTTACCTTTGCAGTATGAGTGAACAAAATTTCATTATTTATGGTCGTCATCCAGTGGTAGATGCGATCAAAGCGGGAAAACCTTTTGAAAAAGTAATGCTCCTGCAAGGTACAACGGGTGAAACTGAAATCGAACTTCGCAAATTGACGAAGGAATACGATATACCCCTCAGTATGGTACCTAAAGAAAAGCTCAATAAAATGGCGGCAAAAGGAGCTATTCACCAAGGCGTTATTGGCTTTTTATCCATGATTGAGTATCAAAGTCTCGAAAACGTTTTACCGCATATATTTGAAAAAGGGGAAATACCTCTGTTATTGTTACTTGACAGCATTACGGATGTGCGCAACTTTGGCGCGATAGCTCGTTCTGCTGAGGTCATGGGTGTACACGCTATCGTCGTTCCACAAAAAGGGGGAGCACTCATTAATGCGGATGCCATGAAATCATCCGCAGGAGCCTTGAGTAAAATACCCGTTTGTCGTGAAAAGACCATGAGTGCGGTTTTGGATTATTTAGGCTCATCGGGCGTGCGCGTGGTATCAAGTGATTTAAAAGCCGAAAAGCAACTTTTTGAAATAGATTTTACCGTTCCCACTGCTATTTTAATTGGTTCAGAAGGCGAAGGTGTGAATGCTAATTTCATTCGCCGCTCGGACGAAACGTTTAAAATTCCGCAAATTGGTACGACGGATTCTTTAAATGTGTCAGTCGCTACAGGTATTATATTATATGAAGTTGTGAAACAACGGATGGCTTAATAGGTTGAAAGTCACTTTAAAAACATGATTAATATCAGTTTTTAAAGTGACTTTCAACTACCAAAATTTATCCATGATTACCGATTTTTGTAAAAATTTGGCTAATCATGGATAAATTAATTAAACAGTTACAAGTCGAAGTAGATACGGCTTTCCTATATCGCCAAGTAGCGGATGTTCAGAAAGACCCTGCTGTTGCCAGCGTTTTAAAGCAGATGGCTGACATTGAAGAAACGCATGTAGCCCATGTTTTAGATAAAATACGCCAATCCAATCCATCTTTCCCCAAACCGGAACCCAGTAGAAGAGCTAAAATTCAAATAGCCGTCGGTAAAATATTTGGATATGATTTCATTATTTCCAATTTGATGACTATTGAAAAAAATATAGCTCAATCTGCCATTGAAGCCAAACGCCAGCGGGGCGAAAAACTAACCGGCTTTGAAGACAATCATCTCAAAATAATAGAATCCGTGGCTCAAAACCAAGCGTCGAGTATTGGTGGCGGCTTTGTATCTAAGATGGAAGGACGTCACAAATCAGTTGGAGGTAATGCCTTGCGGGCCGCCGTTTTAGGGGCTAACGATGGCTTGGTGTCCAATATGAGTTTGGTGATGGGCGTGGCAGGTGCAGAAGCGACGAACAATACTATTTTATTGACAGGCTTAGCCGGTTTGTTGGCAGGGGCGCTATCAATGGCATTGGGCGAATGGTTATCGGTTCAAAGTTCTCGCGAACTTTTCCTTAGACAAATTGCGCTCGAAACCGAAGAAATTGAAACATCTCCTGAACAAGAGATGCGTGAATTGGCTCTTCTATACCAAGCAAAGGGCATGAATGCGGAACAAGCCGAACAGTTTGCTAAAAAGATTTTTGAAAATAAAGATACAGCTATCGATACTTTAGTCAGGGAAGAACTGAATATAGATAAAGAGGAACTTGGAGGCTCGGCCTGGGAAGCAGCCTTTACATCGTTTTTTCTTTTTGGGATTGGCGCTGTTATCCCGGTTTTACCGTTTTTTTTCACAAGCGGGATGAATGCTGTTTATATCAGTATCGGTGTGAACATTTTAGGACTCTTCTTCATAGGCTCTTCGATTACATTATTTACAGGTCGAGGTGTTTGGTTTTCAGGCTTACGACAAGTCTTTTTCGGATTATCAGCGGCAGCCATTACATATGGCATTGGCCGATTAATTGGCGTTTCTTTGGCAGGATAAAATCATAGGCAATATAAAACCACTAGTTTTTTAACAAATACTGAGGGGGAGTTCCTTTAATATTTGTGTAAGAAATTTTTAAGGATCTAGTTTTAAAGATTTGGAAAATATTTTTTGCCTGCTATACAACAACAATTAAGAAAATGAACGATAAAAAAACAAAGCCCAATAAACTCGTAAAATTTTGGAAACTAATAGGCCCCGGATTGGTTACAGGAGCGAGTGATGATGACCCTTCTGGTATTGCCACTTATTCTCAAGCGGGTGCGGCTTACGGTCTCTCAACGCTTTGGACGGCCATAATTGCTTTCCCACTAATGGCTGCAATTCAGCAAATGTGCGCGCGAATTGGTTTAGTTACCTCTCAAGGTTTGACAGGTACACTCAAAAAACACTATCCTAAACCGGTTTTATATCTGATGTTAGTGTTCAGTTTTCCTGCCATAGTTATGAATATTGGTGCCGATATAGCGGGAATGGGGGCTGTCGGGAATCTATTATTCCCTTCAATTGATGCTTCTTACTTTAGTGTTATTTTTACAGTAACTCTTTTAGGTCTCATTATTTATTTACCCTATCAGCAAATCGCATCAACACTTAAATATTTATGTATTGTGATGTTGGTCTATTTTATTGTCCCCTTTTTATATAAACAGGACTTTATGCAAATTTTGAGAGCTACTTTTATTCCAACCATAAAGTTCGATAAAGCTTATATTAGTATTTTGGTAGGCATACTAGGCACCACCATTTCACCTTATCTCTTCTTTTGGCAGGCATCTGTTGAAGTAGAAGAAATGAAACATAAGAAAAATCATTTAATCGTAAACAAAAAAATTATCCATGAAATGCAGCAAGATGTGGACTTTGGAATGTCTTTTTCAGGTTTGGTTATGTATTTCATTATTCTTACTACGGGAACTGTTTTATATAATGGCGGGGTTCATCAAATTGATACCGTTGAACAAGCCGCTCTGGCATTAAAACCATTAGCGGGGAATATGGCTTATCTACTTTTTGCCACTGGTGTGATTGGTACAGGGCTTATAGCAATTCCTGTTTTGTGTGGTTCTCTTTCCTATATTTTCACTGAAACCTTTGGTTGGGAACAAGGGCTCGATAAAAAATTCCATGAAGCTAAAGCTTTCTATACCATCATCGCTATTTCGCTCATACTTGGGTTATCTCTAAATTATATTGGCATTTCACCCATTAAAGCATTGATTTATACAGCCATTCTTTATGGTTTAACCGCTCCTGTTTTAATTGCCATTATTCTTCATATTTCCAATAACAAAAAGATAATGGGAATACATGTAAACGGATACATGACGAATATTTTAGGCTTTGCAGCATTAATTATTATGACAATTGCGGCTGCAATTTTAATCTACTTACAATTTACGGGAGAATAAAAGATAATTAATTGGGTACAAACGTTTAATTTCGTATCTACAGGTTTTGTTTTTCATTTTTGAAAATAAAACTCAAAATGTCATTTTCTTCATAAAAATAACTAATTTTGCTGTGTGAAACAATGTATATCTATATCACTTCTCATCATTTTCTCGTTGACGACCCTCGTGCCATCAACGCTATGGAGCGATATGGGTAAAGTTGCCAACCTTATTGAGCATTTTCAAGAGCATAAAAAAGCGGATGGGAGCATTTCATTTTGGTCATTTATAGAATTACATTACGGTTCTGAATTTCAAAAGCACCAAGCTGCACATGACCATTCTAAATTACCTTTGAAAAATGCACACCCCTCAGTAAGTACCCTCTTAGTTGTTTCTGATATTAATTATTCTACTTTAAACATAAATGCTCAATTGGTTTCACCTGAACAAAAACAGGTTATGCCTTCTTTCAATCAAAGTTTCATATCTCGGAATCTTACCGATATTTGGCAACCGCCGCGCGTGAGTTAAATTTTTCATTTTTAAATCATTTAAAAACAACCTTGTTTGTTTTAATGAAAATTTAGTTTAAATCATTGTTTTTCAATGTTTTATGTATTTTTTTATTAAAATACTGAGGGGTGCATTTTTAAATATTTTATTAGAAATTTTTAACGATACCATTAAAAAATGCTCAATCATATTATCCAGTTTTCAGTTCGCAATAAACTGATTATCGGATTATTCGTCTTAGCCCTTATCGGTTATGGCAGTTATTCAGTAACTCAATTACCGATTGATGCTGTGCCTGATATTACGAATAATCAAGTCCTCATTATCACCGTTACGCCTTCACTGGCAGCGCCCGAAGTGGAGCGTTTGATTACGTTTCCCATCGAACAAGCCACGGCTAATGTGCCGGGTATTATCGAAATGCGCTCTTTTTCCCGCTTTGGGTTATCGCTTGTCACCATTGTTTTTAACGATAAAACCGATGTCTATTGGGCAAGGCAACAGGTCACAGAACGACTTTCAAAAGTGCAATCTGAATTGCCTCCGAACATTGGTACGCCCGAATTGGGACCTGTCACCACGGGTTTGGGTGAAATATTTCAATACGTTGTTCGCCCGAAACCTGGTTTTGAAAAAGCCTATACCGCTATGGAGTTGC
This sequence comes from Saprospiraceae bacterium, assembly GCA_031424515.1. Taxonomy (GTDB): domain Bacteria; phylum Bacteroidota; class Bacteroidia; order Chitinophagales; family Saprospiraceae; genus JAAFJT01. Next base: position 1,510 of record JANPHO010000027.1, on the reverse strand, counting down.
GGACAATTCAAGATTGGATTGTCCGCCGCCAATTAATTGGTATTGAAGGCGTAGCCGATGTGAGCAGTTTTGGCGGTTTGATGAAACAGTATGAAATTGCCGTTAATCCCGACCGCCTCAAGGCGCAAGGCTTGACAGTTGCCGATATTTTCTCTACTATTGAAAAAAACAATCAAAACACAGGAGGGGCTTATATTGAAAAAGGTCCGACGGTGCTTTATATCCGGAGTGAAGGCTTAGTGAATGCCATTCCAGATATTGAAAACATTGTGGTTAAAAACCTGCCTACCGGACAGGCAGGTACTGAGGGGGGGATTCCCATTATCATTAAGGACGTTGCAGAAGTAAAAATTGGCAGCGCAACCCGTTACGGAGCGATGTGTTTCAACGATAAAGGCGAAGTAGCTGGTGCTATTGTGATGATGCTAAAAGGTGAAAATTCTTCAAAAGTCATCAAACTCGTCAAGGAACGCATAAAAGTTATTGAAAAAACACTACCCGAAGGTGTGATGATTGAGCCTTTCCTCGACCGCACAAAAATGGTGAACAACGCCATTAGCACCGTTGAAACCAATCTCTTGGAAGGCGCTTTGATTGTGGTTTTTGTCCTTGTTTTATTTCTCGGCAACCTTCGGGCGGGGCTAATTGTGGCTTCTGTCATTCCTTTATCCATGCTTTTTGCCGTGATTATGATGAATATGTTTGGCGTTTCAGGTAATTTGATGTCGTTGGGCGCATTGGATTTTGGGCTTATTATTGACGGGGCGGTTATCATCGTTGAAGCGGTTATGCACCGCTTGTACCACAGCAAAGCCTTATCCCACACTGACCGTTTTACACAACAACACATGGATACTGAAGTGAAATTCACATCAGGTAAAATGATGAACGCCGCTGTTTTTGGGCAAATTATTATTTTAATCGTGTATTTACCTATTCTTTCACTGCAAGGTATCGAAGGTAAAATGTTTAAACCGATGGCTGAAACGGTAGCTTTTGCCATTTTGGGGGCGTTTATTTTGTCCTTGACCTATATTCCGATGGTGTCCGCCTTGTTTTTAAGTAAAAAAATAGTGCACAAACCCACTATCTCTGACCGTATGATGGGGGTTATTGAAGGTGGTTATCAAAAGGCACTTTTTAATGTTTTACGTTTTCCCAAACTGATTATTTCAAGTGCGCTTTTACTATTCGGTGTAGCTGCTTGGATATTAATGGGTATGGGCGGCGAGTTTATTCCCAAATTAGAAGAAGGCGATTTTGCGGTAGATACTCGTGTTTTAACGGGCAGTTCCTTAAATACCACTATCAACGCCACGCAACAAACAGCTAAAATTCTCTTGAAAAACTTCCCAGAAGTTGAAAAAGTGGTCACTAAAATTGGCTCAGGTGAAATACCGACCGACCCAATGCCCATAGAAGCGAGCGATATGATGGTCATTTTAAAAGATAAAAAGCAATGGACAAGTGCCAAAACCTTTGATGAGTTGGCTGAAAAAATGTCCAAAGC
>JANPHO010000026.1:0-2562 GCA_031424515.1 Saprospiraceae bacterium | reverse complement strand
TACAATTCTTTAACCAAAACTTACACACGAAACTTAGCAATTAACGTGCCAAACACATATTCGGCATTATTAATTTATTCACAAATATAATACGTTTTTTAAATAGTACAAATTTTTATTGCGTAAATTTTTGATTTTTATTATTTTATGAAATGTTATTTTAATTATGGGTAAATCAAATATAGGTTATTCTCAATTTAAAAATATTTTAGAAGTATAAACAGGTATAATTTTTTTATCAAGTGCTGTTTTAAAAAGATATTCAATTGCCGATTTTCCCCGCTCACCAAGGCTTTTTGTGTACTCATTTACGTACAATTGAATGTGCTGTTGCCTCACTTTTTCGTCCATTTCCTGTGCATGAGCTGCCACATACTCATAACTTGATAACGGATTCTCGAAAGCATACTGAACGCTGCGGGTCATGATGCGCTCGATTTTCTGTTGCACATCGGAGGGAAGTTTTCGGTTCACGACGATGCCGCCGAGGGGTATCGGCATACCCGTTGTGCTTTCCCAATATTCACCCAAATCCATAATTTTTTTTAAGCCTCTTTCATGGTACGTGAAACGATTTTCATGAATGATAACACCCGCATCTATCGACCCCCTCAGTATAGCGCCTTCAATTTCATGAAAAATCATTTCAGTTTTATTCTTGGCTTCGGGATATGCCAAACTGAATAGAAAATTAGCGGTGGTATATTTTCCCGGAATGGCTACTGTGGCGGTCGTCATCCTATCTTTAACAGATTCGTCAAGGGTAACTAAAAGTGGACCCACGCCATTACCTAAGGCACTTCCCGCATCCAGCAGAGCATACGCATCTACGAGGTACGCGAAGGCATGATAGCTTAGTTTCGTTATATCCAATTCGTGCTTAAATGCCCTTTGATTGAGGGCTTCCACATCTTCCATCACTACTTCAAACGATAACCCCTCAGTATCAATCTTCTGGTGAACCATCGCATCGAAAATAAAGGTGTCATTGGGGCAGGGCGAATAACCGAGTGTTAATTTCATAAACTAATTTTTTTAAACGAAAATCCTTTAGGTTTAACTGAGGTCTAAAGTAAAACAAAACCAACTTAAAAGGGTTTCAAACAGCCATATTTAGCCATTTGAAACCCTTAAAAACTTTTTATAGATGCATTTTATCCATTAAAATCTGGCAGAAATACCGCCTAAAACGTTCATCCCGAAGGTTGGATAATTTTGCCAGCGTTCTCTTTTTAGATTTAATAAATTATTGACATCAAAGAATGCGCCAATATTTTTAGAGAAAAATATTTCACCACCTAGGCTGATATCAAAAAGAGGGTCGAGTCTATCAGGCTGCTTGCTTTTATTGATATAATTGACGCCATTTTGAACGAATAATGATGCTTTCAAATTTGCCATAGTATTGTTCTTTGGGTTGTCGAGTACTTTATATTTTGCGCTCACATTAAGGTCAGTAGAAGGTAGCCCCCATGCTGCAGCTTGCTTTTTAGCTGTATAAATATTTTGACTCAAAGTACCCGTCAATTCTAAGTTGTCAATGACTTTCATCGTGATGGCTGCTCTGATGTTGAATATTTTAACAGTATCGTAAAGCACTTTAAAACGGCGTTTCAAATCAGTCGTGTCCGAGAGGAACAAAGCGAGATTTTTATTATCGCTCCATCCAGCTTGTGCTGAATAATCAAAAGCGGATACGCTGCCTTTGATACCACCATAGATTTCATTGACTTCTGTGTTTTCAATCCTTTGGCGTGAATAAATGAAAGGATTATATTTTGCTAAGTTTCTGTAAGAGTTTTTAGTAAAATCACCTCTCCAGCCCGCAAAAATGCCCAATTTATTGCCCGCTAAGTTCAAATTCGCTTCAATATCAGGTTTTGGATAAAACACGTCTTCATGCGAAATGAGGTTTGCACCCAACTTAATACTATAAGCACCACCTTTAAAAGTGAAGCTCGGTTGTAAGTAAATGTTATTCAAAGTCTGTCTTTTACCACCATCAGTAGTATCCAAGCTTGTGAACTCGGTACGGATAATCATACTGAGGGGGTGCTTTTCACTGAACCATTTAGTCGCTTCTGCTTTGATATTGAAATCCGTTTCTTTACTTGAATAGTTATCGCCCAAGCTGTAAAAGTTTAAGCCTAAACCATAATTGAAATCGGCAACCGTTCGGGCTGAATTATAAGCCTTGATAGCCGCACCAAATACCCCAAACGATTGCTTCACAGCTGCTTTATTAAAAGAACTATCGCTGATAGCATTATAGCCATAATAGTGATAAACATCACTTGTATTGAATAATTTTGCATCTACGGCAATGCCAGCACGGGCATAAAATGTACCCGTAGCTTCAATATCCGTTTTAGAAAATGCTTGATTTTCTATCTTTTTATCCTCAGCTGAATGGTGTTTAATGTTTAAACCAATTAAATACTGTTTCGGGTCGCCGTAGCGATAAGCACCTTCACCGTAGGGCGAATTTGGAAAGCCATAACCCAACTTGGCGTAGCCGTTATACTGAGGGGGTAGCTTTTGTTGAGGTAAAGCTATCGGGCG
>JANPHO010000025.1:0-1716 GCA_031424515.1 Saprospiraceae bacterium | reverse complement strand
CCGTGCCACCGCTTTAGAGCGGTGACACGATAGCAAATAAATTTCTATATCAATGAAAGCATTTTTTTCGATTCTGAGTCTGGCGTTTGTTTTTAATATACAAGCCCAAAAACCAACAAAATGGTCGGAGCGCATGGCAGCAACTTTGATGTTGCAGCATGACAATGGATTGGTGTACGATAAAACAAAGCCTGAAAAATGGAATTATGAAATGGGTGTTTTGACATCAGCTATTGAGCAAGTATGGCGACAAACGGGTGATGGAAATAAGTATTTTACCTATATCCAAAAGTTGATTGACAATTTTGTACAAGAGGATGGAACGATTAGAACGTATGAAATGGAGGATTACAACCTCGATATGATGCCTCCGGGCAGGGCGTGTATTTTGATATATCAGGTAACAGGAAAAGCTAAATATAAAAAAGCGGCGGACAATCTGCGCAAACAATTATTGACACAACCCAAATTAAAAGAAGGTGGATTTTGGCATAAAAAGCGTTATCCGTACCAAATGTGGTTGGATGGTTTGTACATGGCGGAGCCTTTTTTAACAGAGTATTCAGTGGCTTTTAATGAGCCTAAAAACTTCGATGAAATTGCTCAGGAGTTTATTTATATGTATAAAAATAGCGTTGATGTCAAAACTGGGCTTTTATATCACGCTTATGACGAAGCGCGTGAGCAAAAATGGGCTGACAAAGCGACTGGTCACTCACCACATTTTTGGGATAGAGCGATGGGTTGGTATGTGATGGGATTGGTTGATGTTTTGGATTATTTGCCTAAAACACACCCAAAACGCAAGGAGTTAGAATCCATTTTACAAAAAACATCAGAAGCCATTATCAAATATCAAGATGCTCAATCAGGCGTATGGTATCAAGTAATGGACGGTGGAAATAAAGACGGCAACTACTTGGAAGCATCGGGTTCAAGTATGTTTACTTATGCCTTTTTGAAAGGTGTGCGTCAAGGCATTTTAGATAAAAAATACATTACAGTGGCTAAAAAAGCCTACGCTGGTTTGTTAAAAGAGTTCATTACCACGGATGGTCAAGGCTATATTCACTTGAATAGAGTGTGTAGCGTGGCGGGTTTGGGTGGCAATCCGTATCGTGATGGCAGCTTCCGTTACTACGTGACTGAGCCAATTCGGACGGACGATGTGAAAGGCGCGGGTCCTTTCATCATGGCAAGTGTGGAGATGGAATGTCTGAGTACACCACAAGTGGGTGCAGGCAAGAAAGTGGTTTTGGACTATTGGTTTAACCGTGAAACACGTAAGAATGCGCTGGGTGACATCGAGCGTTTTCATTACACATGGGAAGACTACAATCATTCGGGTTTTATTTGGTTAGGACATAGTTTCCAGTCATTCGGTGCGCAGTTGGACTCACTTCCGACAGCTCCGAATGCTGCGATTTTGAAGGGCGCTTCGGTGTATATCATCGTTGACCCCGACACAAAAAAGGAGACAGCTAATCCTAATTTTATACAAAAAGAAGATGTTGCTGTTATTAAAAATTGGGTAAAAGAGGGCGGCGTTTTGTTGCTCATGGCGAATGATACCGCTAACTGTGAAATCCCTCATTTCAATGAATTATCTAAAGAATTTGGGATAGAATTCACGAATAAAAGTAGGAATATGGTTAAAAATGATAACTACCCAGATGGTGCCGTTATGATTCCTGCCAATCATCCTATTTTCCCGAA
>JANPHO010000024.1:0-16616 GCA_031424515.1 Saprospiraceae bacterium | reverse complement strand
GCAATCGTATTGCGCAGATAAATGCTCTTTATGCCCTTGATACAATAAGTCAAATAAGCATAAACCTCTATACCCATTTCTAATACAGACTTGCCCCATGATGTAATAACTCATTTCGTGTCTCAATACTGAGGGGTCACTGCCATTCATCAATTCTTTAGTTTTCAAAACCAAAGGCTTCATCAGTTCCATCGTTTCACCAAAAGCCAAAGTGGTAGTCAGAGCATATCCGATAATCAAATCGCCATCTTTTATGATAATTTGAGGCTCTTCTGCCATCATCCCTTTAATGGTTTTAGGGTCATACACAAAACTCACAAAACCTTGACTATCAATGGTTTGAGAATCCAAGTTTTGTTTTAAATTATCTCTTTGAAGCGACAAAAGACCCTCTATATCTGCTTCTTTTAGGATTCCTGTTTTAAAAGAATTCATCCTATTTAAAGTTTATTTTGCGAAATAATCTTCTGGCTTCACCCAACCTGGCATAATTGTCCAACCAAAAAGGCTCATACCTAATCCAAAAACCACAGTGCCAATTAAAAGTGCCCAAGCAAAGTTGCGATGTTCCAGCAGATATACCAGTCCACCTAAAAGCAGAAATAAGAATATAATTGCCCAAAAAGAAAACTTAAAATACCACAATAATAAAAACTGAAAAACAGCTATTGCCAAGCCAATCAATGTTCGTTTTAACCAAATTTGCATATTGATTTTAATTTTTTACTATTTAAAAAAGTGAGTTCGGAAGTAGGCTCATTGAATATCAATGAATTATGTTAAACTGTGCAAATTTAACATAAAAAACCTCCGAACTCACTAATTGTGCTCAACTAAATTTATGGAAGCATTTCAGATTTTGAAAGCCCCCTCAGTATTTGAAGCTATAATAGGATAATAGAAAGAGAAAAGCCTTGCACAACAATAATTATTGGCAAGGCTTTTCTTATTTTATTGATAAAAAACCATTTAATCTATATCCCAGAATAAACGGCTGGCAAACGGATCAATTGCACCTTGAGCAGCAACGTTCGCAGTATTAGAACCTTTTTCTGAACTTGGATAATACAACCTTACTGGTCTTCTCGCATCTGTTACTTGAGGACTTTGTGGAGTAACAGGGAAGCCTGTTTTTCTGTATTCAGCCCAAGCTTCTAAGCCATTAAAGTTGCATAGTGCCAACCATTTTTGAGTGGCGATTGCTTTTAACTTATTAGTAGAAGCTGCATAATCATAATCTTGTACACCACTTCCAACAAATCTGGCAGCCCTAACAGCAGCTGAATCTACTCCTAATAATCTGAACGATTGTCCTATACCCGCTTCAAAATAGGTTTTAGCATCACCTGACAAAGTAGTACCCGCTCCAAATCTTTCTTTTGCTTCCGCTAAATTGAATTGCGTTTCAGCAGCAGTCATCAGTACGATAGGTTTATCAAAAAGACCTTTAGTGATTACACTTGGGCCTATTGAAGAAGCTGCAGTAGCAACAAATCCTGAGCTATTTCCAAATGGAACACCAATGTAATTGGCAGCAATTTCAGCTTTCGCACTCACTCCCGGGGTTGTACTTTCTCCACCTATTGCATATCCAATTCTTTTTAAACGGAACGTATCATTTGCAGCTTTCAAGCTATTGACAGTAAAAGCAGTAAGTCTTGGAAATCTACCCAATGATTGAGTTGCACCAGCTGCAGAATATCCCCATGTTTCATAAACAGGGTTTAGCTTACCAGCAGTAGCTATGTAAAATCCTGGACCACCTGAACCAACTTCTTCACCTGTAATAAAACCTGAACCTTCAGCAACGATTTTATTAATCTCCGCTTTGATATAAGCCTCTTTGCTGGCAACGCGAGCTTGACGCATTAAAATTCTTAACTTTAGTGAGTTAGCGAATTTAGCCCATTTAGAAGTACTGCCTTTGAAAACGATATCTGAACTCGTGAATGCACTTGCAAAAGTATTTGCTTTGATATCAACAATCGCCTCATCTAACAAAGTAATCAACGAAGTATAAACTGCTTGCTGATCATCAAATTTTGGTGCAAGCGACTTTACACCTTTAAAAGCATCTGAATAAGGAATATTCCCGTATAAATCCACCAATTGCTGAAACAATAGGGCTTTCATAACTTTGGCTGGACCTTTTAAGAACTTTTGATTATTTGCATCAGCGTTATCGATTACAAATTGATAATCACCTAAGTTATCATAAAAACCATCCCAATAATTGAAATCTCCATCTGTGAAATTGTAAGAAAATGTAGTGGTACTAAGGATATAACTATTCGATTGCGTCCATTGTCCTGACCAATAAGAGCCTGTTTCGTTAGGTGCCCGCAAATTGGCAGCAGCTGTATTTAATGCATTTGTAAACACAAAGTTAGGCAAAGCCGTAGGCAATGAATTTGGATTTGTATTAATATCCAAATAAGATTCTTTGCAAGAGCCTAATATAAATGCAAAGAGCGTTATAATTATATATGATTTTAGTTTCATTTTTTTAATATTTAAAATTTAGAATGCAATATTGATACTCATACCGTACTGACGAACAGGTGGAGTTTGGCGTGTTGTGTTGATACCCAAACCATTTCCTGTACTTGTATTACTTAAGTTACCAATATTATTACCTGTGATAGCTGTTGCTGAACCAAGAGAACTAAATTCAGGGTCAGTGAAGTAATTCGATTTATCAACAATCGTTAATAAATTTCTACCATAGATTGAAATGCTTGCAGAGGAGAAAATCTTAGATTTAGCCACTATATTTTGAGGAACAGTGTAAGACAAATTAATATCTCTCAACTTGATAAACCAAGCGTTGCTAACAAAATTTTCAGAAATCAAACGGTAGTTATTTACCCAAAGAGCGTATTCTGGTTCACGCACATTCACCGTTGAGTTAGGTGTCGAAGTCTTTCCATCAGCATTTAAGATGGATGAATTTGGATAGATATGTGGGTCACGATTTGAAGTCCAACCGCCTGCTCCTGTAAATGTCATTTGGCGACCTAAATCACTGAACATAACGTTTCCACCACGATACTCAAAATTGAAGTTAAATGCCAAAGCACCGTAAGAGATTTTAGAACCTAATCCCGCAATATGACGTGGTAAGGTACCACCTCTTGCGGATAAAGATGCGTCTCTTAAAGGATATCCAGTAGCACCGTTTACCAAAACTCTTCCATTACCTTCTGGCGCATATTGATAACCATCCGTTTTCAATAACGGAAATCTTTCACCAACTTTTACATTCGTGTTAGCATAAGTTAAACCACCACCAAATTGGAACTCATTAATACCTGGATATAAACTAACAACTTTGTTATCATTGAATGAATATCTGATACCAAAATCCCAACGGAATTTAGCACTTCTTGAAATCAAATATTTTAAATCAAATTCGTAACCAAAGTTTTTGGTTTCACCTACGTTGATAAGCAAGTTAGGGAAACCTGTTGTAGATGGAATAGTTACCGTGATTACTTGATCTTTTGACTTTTGATTATAAGCAGCAACATCTAAAGTGACTCTGTTATTAAACATAGAAAACTCACCACCAATTTCTGATGAGTATACCGTTTCTGGTTTTAAGTTCGCATCAGGAAGTGTATTTCCAACGGATAAACCTACCGTATTTCCGTAAGGGAAGTTAGCGCCATTATTATAAGCTAAATCCAAACCATACAAAGGAATATTATCGTTTGCATTCTTATTGTAGTTTACACGGAGTTTAGCATAATTCAAAACATTGCTTTTCAAAGCAGGAATCGCATCAGTTGCAATAAAAGACAAGGCTGCACCATAGTAAGCATACGCCCAAAGTTTTTTATCACGACCTGGCTTATAAAATAATGATGTTGCATCATATCTTACTGTTCCATTCAATATCAACCAATTTTTGTAGTTTGTAGTTAAATCCGCGTAATATCCAAATTTACGTGCTTGAGTATTACCCTCGCCACCTATTAGTTCTCCTTGTCTATTTGATACATTATAAACATCTGGAACTACAACAGTATTGGACCCTATACCAATGCCTTTAGTCGTTCTTTGATATACACTACTACCAAAAATTAATTTATTGGTTACATCCGTAAAGTCTTTAGTCAATTGTATTTGAAATTCGTTGTTGATAACGTTCTCAGTACCAGAGAAGTCAAATACACTACCTAAAATATCTGCACCTGCTCTATCAATACCATCATAATCATTTGCCCACTCCCAAGGTGCTGGTACAAAAGCAACGTTTTTAGCATAGTCAGAATACAAGAACTTACCAGTTGTATTTTTACCAATACGAGAGTTATTCATGACGCCCAATCTATTAGTAAATTGTAACCAATCTGTAGCTTTATAGCCGATATTGAAGTTACCCGTGATATTGGCATCTCTATATTTTGAACGATTGTTATCTGCTATAAAATAAGGATTATTTAAATAATCGTTATAATAGCCATTTGGGTTTGCAAACTCATTTGTTTTCCAATCTCTTAATTCATTCAATGGAAGGTTTGCTGGTTGATTCAAAACTTCACTATAAAAATCACCAGATGTACGGTCATAAGCAGCTTGAGTATAGCTGGCAGTAAAGCCTGTAGTCAATCTATTATACTCTTTAGATGCTGATAATCTGACACCTGTTCTTTCGCTTTGGTCGTGAGGAACAATACCTTTTATTTTCTGATTTTCAACTGATAAGTAGAAAGTACTCGTTTCGTCTCCACCTTGAATACTCATTTGATTATTGGTAGAAACACCTGTATCAAAAGTCTTATTTCTGATATTTGGAATAGCAGAGTAAGGAATAATAAGTTTATTTCCACTTTCTACTACACGTCCTTGAATCCTCTGAGAGCCATCATAAGGGTCACCGTATTGTTGGTTTTCAAATGGTCTCCAGTTCAATTTCATACGCTCTAAGTGGTTGCTATTGTAAGCAGGCGTACCAAATACTTCTGGATAATATTGTGAACCTGAGCCATATTTGTCTTGAAAATCTGGTAAGAAACTAATTTGCTCAAAATTTGTGCTATTTGAGTAATTCACCTGAATTTTACCTTTAGCACCTTTTTTTGTTGTAATAACAATAGCGCCATTGATACCCGCAGATCCATAAAGTGTTGCAGCTTGTCCACCTTTTAATATTGAAACACTCTCAATATCATTGGGATTTATTAAAGATAAAACCGTAGAAGTCGTTTGCATACCATCTACAACTACCAAGGCTTCGTTGTTACCTGTCAATGAGCGATAGCCACGCAATACAATTTTTACAGCAGGGTCAACACTATTATTGACGTTATAAACCGCCAAACCTGTTACTTTACCAGAAAGAGCTTGTGCTAATTGTGGCGACTTACCCACTATCAAGTCTTCGTTATTCACTTTTGAATAAGAATAACCAATCTCTCTTTGGTTTTTACGAATACCTTGAGCTGTAACTACTACCTCCTCAAGTTGTCCATTAGCAAGTTTAATTGTGAATTCATTTGAAGTACCTATTGATACTTCTTGGGAAGAGTAGCCTACAAAGCTGACTACTAATGTTTTAGCGTCGTTAGGAACACTTAGAGAGAATTTGCCGTCAACATCTGATAAAGTACCTGTACTTGTACCTTTAACAACGATGCTTGCTCCCACTAAGGGCTCTCCATCAGGACTTGAGATAATGCCTGATAATGTCCGTTGTGCAATAGCAAAGCTTGCTATACCCAACAACATGATGAGGGTAAAAAGAAATTTTTTCATACTGATTGTTTTTGATGTGAGAATAAAGTTATTAATTTTTCGGAGTGGTGTTTAAACTACTTTTTTCAAAAAATTAATATGTTTAATTTAAGATTAAATTAATTTAAAAAGTTCTACTAATCAAATCTAAGAAACTATTTTTAATTGAAATCACATTTGGAGAGAAATTTCGATGAGTAACACAAAATAAATGTCAATTAAACATTTTCTTAAAATTAAAAAAAAACATATGTATATTGAAAAGAACGCGTATTAATAGTACTCAAAGCTATTTTTACAACTTCATACATAAATTTCAGTATTAACACTAATTATTTTTAAGGTTTGGGGCATTCATTTTTGTATTAAAATTTTTTCCACAAAAGATTTGATAAAGCCTAATTATATTCTTAAATCCCTCCAAAAAACCGATAAATACAGCAGAAATTATTTTTTTTACGTAAAAAAGCTAATTTCACTCAATTTTTAATTTATCATCAACATCACGCTTTAATAAAATGTCTGGTCATCAACATAAAATAACAACAGGGACACTACTTATTACTCTTGGAATTGTTTTTGGAGACATTGGTACATCGCCACTTTACGTAATGAAGGCAATTGTGGGGGCTGAGCGAATTTCACAAGACCTCGTTTATGGCGGTTTCTCTTGTGTGTTTTGGACTCTAATGATTTTGACTTCCTTTAAATACGTCTATTTGGCGCTTAATGCCGATAACAAAGGGGAAGGAGGAATATTTGCCCTTTACGCCCTCGTGCGGCGTTATAAATCCAAATGGATTATCTACCCAGCCATTATTGGTTGTGCGGCTTTAATTGCGGACGGTTTCATCACACCTCCCATTTCAGTATCATCGGCAATGGAAGGATTAGCCAATTTGGGTACTAAATGGGGCATAGATTTTCAGCACATCCAAACCATTCCCATAGTAGTCACAATATTAATATTGCTCTTTGTGATGCAACAATTCGGTACCAATGTAGTAGGTAAAGCTTTTGGTCCAGTTATGTTGATTTGGTTCGGGATGTTAGCCACTTTGGGACTTCTACAAATAATGCAATACCCCTCAGTATTGAAGGCTTTTAACCCAGTTTATGCCCTAAATTTGATAACTAATTATCGTGGGCAAATTTCGGGTCTGCACGGGTTTTGGCTCTTAGGCTCGGTTTTCCTTTGCACTACAGGAGGAGAAGCTGTTTATAGTGATTTAGGGCATTGCGGCAAACACAATATACGCATTAGTTGGGTCTTGGCTTTTATATGTTTAACCATCAATTATTTAGGTCAAGCCGCCTTTTTAATGAATAATTTTGATGGACAGGTCTATGAACCTAAAAGCGTATTTTATGCTCTCATTCCCACCAGTTTTTTACCTTATGGCATTGCCATCGCTACTATGGCTACCATTATCGCGAGCCAAGCTTTGATAACTGGCTGTTTCACACTCGTGAATGAAGCCATGAAATTGAAGTTATGGCCTCAATTAAAAGTCAATTATCCGACCCAACTTCAAGGACAAATATACATTCCGAGTATCAATTGGTTTCTACTGATAGGTTGTGTAACCGTTCAGCTTGTATTTAAAGAATCTGAAAAAATGGAAGCCGCTTATGGGTTAGCAATTATTATCAATATGTTGATGACGACATTGCTGTTACTACATTTGCTGCACATGAAAAAAGTGGAAAAAATACGCATTATTGGCATTGGTATGATACTTTTCATGATAGAATTCTCTTTTTTAATATCAAATTTAGTCTTCAAATTTTCACATGGTGGGTGGTTCAGCTTATTGATAGGTTTTATATTATTTTTCTTTATATTTTGCTGGTATAAAGCCAAGCAAATACGCCAACGCCACCTCAGCAATGTGGATTTTACGCCGCATATACCCATGCTAAAAGACCTCATGAACGATGATACTATCGCAAAAGAATCCACCAATTTGGTTTATATGGCAATGAGTGATAATAGTTCTAAAATTGATACCAATATCGTCTATTCTATTTTCAGAAAACGCCCTAAAAGAGCGGATATTTATTGGTTTGTGCACGTGGATATTTGCGACGAGCCTTTTGTTAAAAACTATAAAGTAACTACTCTCCTACCCGGTAAAATATTTTTTATAAAACTGAAATTTGGCTTTAAGGTAGAGCATAAGGTCAATTTGATGTTTTCAAAAATAGTAGAAGAAATGCAGCAAAATGGAGAAGTGGACGAACTCAGCCACTATCCAAGTTTGAGAAAACACAGTCTGCCCGCCGATTTCAAATTCATCCTCATTAATAGCCGCGTTTCCACGGATGATGAAATAAGCGCGCTCGACCAGTTTGTGATACGGGTGTATCGCATGCTCAAAAAGCTCAGTTTATCCACCCAAGAAGATTTTGGTCTCGAAATATCGAACGTAGAAGTCGAAACGGTACCTATCCGAATCGGAAAACAAGTGAATATTGAAATGAATCGGGAGTAATTTTTGGATTCCAGATTTCAGATTTCAAATTCCAAGATTTCAAATTTCAGATTTCAAGATTTCAGATTTCAAAATACATATATTTGGAATTTGAAATCTTGGAATCTGAAATTTGGAATCTGAAATTTGGGAATCTGAAATTTGGGAATCTTGAAATCTGAAATCCCGAAAAAATTTAATAAAATGAAAATTTTTAATGAATAATAAAACTGTTTTTCTAACTTTGCGTAGAAAATAAAAAATAGCATTACGGGAGCGGCAAATTAGAAAGGGTAATTTTAAAAGTAGAATATTCAACGCAGCGTTTTTGATTAACCCGTACTCAAAAACAAGTTGAGATAAATCTTTCCCTAATCTGACCTCCAATATCCCTATCAGTGGATTGAATTTGTAATCAAGATTTTGTTAAAACCGAATTAAAGTATTGACATTCAATGCTTTAAAACTCATTGAACCATATTCTTGATTGTCTTTCCTTTTAAATGATTAACTTATTCCATGTTTTGTGACCAATTAATCATTCAAAATCTTCCCAATACTGAGGGGTAAGTAGGAGTCAAAAAATAATCGACAATTTCTGTCGGGCTTAAAATTGTAGAAAATACGCAGCAAAGCGGAGAATTTTCTACAATTTTAAGAGCCGACTTAAAAAAGAAATTGTCGGTTATTTTAGCCCAACTACTTAAGTTTTTACAAACATTATATCATCCGTTTTGATTAGAAGTATTTTTTCAAGCTATTTTAAACGTTTTTAATCAAAGCAATAATTGTTTTTGTCAAAAAAAATGGGAAAGCAAATTCCTTTATCAACCTCATTTAACCTACCTGACGGACGCGAAGTTACCATCGAAACGGGTAAATTAGCGACCCTCACCAACGGTTCTGTGGTTGTGCGCGTGGGTAAAACCATGCTTTTCGCAGTTGTAACCGCATCAGCAGAAGCCAGACCAGACCAAAGTTTTTTCCCTCTATCAGTGGATTATCAAGAGAAATACGCCGCAGCTGGTCGTATTCCGGGCAATTTTTTCCGTCGTGAAAGAGGTTTAAATGATTATGAAGTATTGATTTCACGTTTGGTTGACCGTGCTATTCGTCCATTATTTCCTGATGGATACATGAACGACACTCAAATCGTTATCAACTTAATTTCGGCTGACAAAGAAACGCCACCAGATGCATTTGTAGCTTTAGCAGCTTCGGCGGCTTTGGCTATTTCAGATGTACCTTTTGAGCAAATCATTTCAGAAGTACGCGTAGCCCGCATCAATGGTGAGCTTAAAATTAACCCATCTACCACCGAACTCAAAGAAGCTGATATCAACCTTATAGTGGGTGCAACGGCGCAGGATGTAACAATGGTAGAAGGTGAAAGCAGTGAAGTACAAGAGCATGAATTGGTAGAAGCCATCAAATTTGCTCATATCTATATTAAGGAGCAAATCGCGGTCATTGAAAAATTTGCGGCAGAAGTCGGAAAGCCTAAAATGGCAATCGCTCCTTCGGTAGAAAATGAAGGCTTGAAAGAAAAAATCAAGGAAATCGGCAAAGAGAAAATCAAAGCCATCACACTTGCAGCAAGCTCAAAAGGCGAGCGTAAAAAAGCATTTGATACGGCAAAAGATGAGGTAAAAGATGCCCTTGCTGACGCTTTCGGAGATGAATATATGGCAGAGAATTCTAAGTTTTTCTCTGAATATTTCAATAAAATGAAGAAAGAAGCTGTCCGTGATACCATGTTGACAGAAAATGCCCGTTTGGATGGTCGTAAATTTGATGAAGTGCGTTCTATTTGGTGTGAAGTGGATTATTTGCCATCAGCACATGGTTCGGCAATCTTCAATCGTGGTGAAACACAATCTTTGACTTCATTGACCCTTGGTACAAAGCTGGATGCAGCACTTTACGATACAGTTTTGGATTATCGTGATGAAAGATTCCTTTTACACTATAACTTCCCAGGCTTCTCGGTAGGTGAAGTGAAACCTCAACGTGGCCCGGGTCGTCGTGAAGTAGGTCACGCCAACTTAGCGGCGAGATCAATCAAAGCCGTTTTACCTGAAACTCCTTATACAATCCGTATAGTCTCTGATATTTTGGAATCCAATGGTTCATCATCTATGGCGACTGTTTGTGCAGGTTCGTTGGCTCTGATGGATTCAGGTATCCAAACTAAAGGACATATTGCGGGTATCGCTATGGGTATGATTGCCGAAGGTGGTAAAATTACTGAGGGGTCTAAAGTTGCCATTCTGTCTGACATCTTAGGTGATGAAGATGCTTTGGGTGATATGGACTTCAAGGTGACAGGTACTGAAAAAGGTATTTGTGGCTGCCAAATGGACATCAAAGTAGATGGTCTTCCTTACGATTTGCTTGAAAGAGCCTTGGTTCAAGCCAAAGCAGGTCGTTTGCACATCATCGAAGAAATGAAAAAAGCCATCCTTGACCCAGCGGCTGATTACAAACCGCATACTCCACGGATGGTTGAAGTCATCATTGACAAAGAATTTATTGGCGGCGTAATCGGACCCGGCGGTAAAATCATTCAAGAAATGCAACGCGTTACAGGTACAACTATTACCATCGAAGAAAAAGAAGGTAAAGGCTATATCAGTATCTTCGCACCAGGAAGAGATGCCATTGATAAGGCTTTGGCGATGGTCAATGCCATTGTTTACACTCCAGAAGTGGGTGATGTACACACGGGACATGTCGCTACGGTGATGCCTTACGGTGTTTTCATTGATTTCAAAGGCGGAAAGAGCGGTTTATTACACGTTTCTGAAATGTCTTGGAGCCGCATTGACAATGTCGAAGAAGCTTTCAAAGAAGGTGATGAAGTGACATTTAAAATTATTGATATTGATAAAAGGTCAGGTAAATTGCGTCTTTCACGCAAAGCCATCCTTCCATCTCCTAACGGCGAGCCTTACGTGATGAGCGATGGCGGTGGCGGTGGAGACCGTGACCGTGGTGGTAGAGATGACCGTCGTGGCGGTGGTCGTGACGACCGCAGAGGCGGTGGCAGAGATGATCGCAGAAGATAAATTATCTTTTTAGATATTAAATTTCAACGGCTAAATTATTGATTATCAATAGTTTAGCCGTTTTTTATTGATTAATGCAGTAATTCCGCATATGGAAAAAAAGCGCAGCTTTTTGTCATTCTGAAGCGCAGCGAAAGAATCTGAATATCAATAATTGCTTTAAATTCACTCGTTTCACTTTATAATTCAGATTCTTTCGCTGCGCTTCAGAATGACAAGCGCTCCATATACGGAATTGCTGTGATTAATGTTAATTAGAATATAATTTTCTCTTTTTAATAAAAAATATAGCTCCTACCAAAATCAATAAACCTCCTACAATAAGTGGGATAGGAATCTTGTTCATTTCGTTGGATGGTTCTGATATTCCTAATTCTTTTCTATTTCTTTCATCATATTGTTTTGATAATATTTCACGAAAATAAGATTCTCTTTTATCTGCTATTTCTCCAACAAAACCATAATCTCGTGCTTTTGATATAGTATAAAAAGCTTCATCAAATCGATCTTGAAGCGCATAAATATTTGCTAAATCGAATGTCAGTTGTGCAATTACAGCGTCTTTTGGTTTAATAAAAATCATTCTTTCTGAAATTTGATAAAAAACTTGTTCTCCAACATCCTGCAAAC
This sequence comes from Saprospiraceae bacterium, assembly GCA_031424515.1. GTDB lineage: Bacteria > Bacteroidota > Bacteroidia > Chitinophagales > Saprospiraceae > JAAFJT01. The sequence continues at coordinate 4,705 of JANPHO010000024.1, read as the reverse complement.
TTCTATCTGATGACAACATCTTAGGTTTTGAATCCTGATCAAAATCCATATTTAAAATCCTATGAGTATTAAAATAAGATGTGTCGTTTCCTGCTTTTATTTTTTCTTCCAGAATCCGGATATGTATCCACTCTGAACCAAAATGAGATTTCGGATTTAATTCAAGTGCTTTTTTAATCCAAAATAATGCTGAATCATTTTGACCTAATAATTCATAAGTTGTTCCCAAATTAGCAGCTGTATTGTATTTATTGGGTGCTTTGCTTTCAATTTCTAAAAGGATGCTTTTAGCTTTTTGAAACCGCCCTTTATAAACTAACATGGCAGCATAATCTGAATAATTCTCTAAATTAGGTTCTTTTTTATATCTTGATTTTACTAAATCATAATAATAACTTAATTCAGCACTATCAGTTCCATCATATCGAGGAACCCTGTGTGGATGTTGCCTCTCTTCAACTATATGCAATTTCCCATTCAAAAGTTGCCAATATTCATTCATACAGCAAAAGCCTTTTGATGAAAATAGAATTATCAAAACCGAAGTGAGTAAAAAAGATTGTGCTTTCATAGGATAGATTTTTAGATTTCAAAAATAAGGTTTAAGACTTAGATGCACATTATAACTAAAATGGCGTGCCGAATCAATATTAAAAACCCCTTTTGGCGGTCAAAAAACATTCATTCGCCGATTCCTTTTGTAGTTCATTTTGGATTAGCTCACCTTTGTAATGTTCATTAAGCATTTTATTTCACTCCTTTAAAATGTGCATTGAGATACATTTTTCCACAGTTCAGTTTTTAATTAAAATAAAAAAATAACGAATAATGGATATTTGAAGTATCAAAAAGAATTTAACCCGCTTTCAAGATGTGTCATATTATATTTTGAAGCGATGGTTGCTTTTTTTAAAGAGACTTTTGTTCTACATTTTTAAATAAAACAAAAAAAATACATTACAGTCAATAGGTGTAACCAATTATTAAAATGTCTCATCTAAAACTCGATGCATTGTTATTTTAACCTAAATGCTTATAGTGCAACTCTTTCACCTAACTTTTTGTCTCTATCACTAAATTTTATGTCATGAAAAAACTGTTTATTATTACCCTTACTATTTTTTTAAGCTTTGCTGCCCACACTCAAATCACCATCCAAGGAACCATTAAAGACGATAAAAACCAAGCTGTTCCATTTGCAAGTGTGGCTTTGATTGCTGCCAAAGATTCGAGCCTCGTAAAAGGAGCTTTGAGTGATGACAACGGCGCTTACAACATCCCCTCAGTATCGGCGGGTTTTTACCGCATTTTAACGAGCTCGGTTGGCTTCGACAAAACATTTTCAGAATCTTTCACTATTAAAGAAGACAGCAAAACGGCTACTGTGGATATGACACTCAAGCCGGCTTCAAAAATGCTGGACGCTGCCGTTGTCACTGCCACTCGCCCACTTTTTGAGCAAAAAGCCGATCGCCTGATAGTGAATGTCGCCAATAGCACCATCGCAGCGGGCGGCACGGCTTTGGAAATTTTAACAAAAGTACCGGGCGTTATCATCATTCAAGATAAGGTAACTTTGGGTGGTAATAAAAATGTGCAAGTTTGGATAGACGGGAAGCCTTCGCAATACTCCGATGTAAATGAGGCTTTGCGGAATATGCCCGGTGACCAAATCGACAGAATCGAATTGATAACACAGCCGGGTGCTCAGTTTGATGCTTCAGGTGGACCCATTTTAAATATCATTTTAAAACGCAACGCGGAACTGGGTTTGACAGGTACGGCAAGCATGACTTTGGGTGGTTTTAAGGTCAATCAAAGTGATGTGAACGCTGGAAACCGCAATTACTATCGTGTAAGTCCTTCATTATCAATGAATTACAGAAGTGGTATTCTCAATTTATTTGGTAGCATGAATTATAATCAAGGCGATTATTTTAATATCATAAAAACGACTCGCTACATTAATAATGAAGTTTTTAAAGGCTATAATTTTGAAGAGACAGATTACACGTACAGAAATTTGCGGATTGGAGCCGATATTTATGCCACTAAAAAGACTACTTTGGGTGTTATACTGAGGGGATGGGGCAGAACGGGCGATGGTGATGCTACGAGCACTACGGATGTTTTCACCCAAGATTTGACGAAGAAAACCAACTCTTTTATTACCGATAATTTGAGTGATTCACGCCGCTCGGGTTATTCAAGCAATTTCAATTTCAAGCATGATATTGACGCTAAAACGGGTCATAGTTTCAATTTTGATTTGGATTATAACCGTTTTAATACCAATAGCACCAATGATTTGACGATTTATAAAAACGAAGCGAACAGCTTGCGTTCAATTTCTCAACAAAGTGTTACGCAGCCCGTGGATATTTGGGTTGGAAAAGCGGATTATATTCGCCCGATTGACTCCACTTTTAAGCTTGAAACGGGTTGGAAATCCAGCTTTGCAACCATTAATAATGATTTGAAATTTTACCGCGCAAAAGAACTTTCTATAAGAGAATCCAACGACTTTTTGTACAAAGAAAATATCAATGCAGGATATGTGAATTTGAGTAAAAAAATCGGTAAAATTGATTTAAACGGAGGATTACGAGCGGAACAAACCGTCGTAACGGGTACTTCAATGAATAAAAATGTACTTGACCGCAATTATTTGCAATGGTTTCCGAGTGCGAGTGCCATGTATCATGTGAATGAACACATTGGCATCCAAGCGGGATATAGCCGCCGAGTGAATCGCCCTGGTTTTCAACAACAAAATCCGTTCACGTATTTCATAGATTCATTGACTTACACCCGTGGAAATCCTAATTTATTACCCGAGATTGCGAATGCTGGCAAGCTATCCGTAGTGTATGATGGGCAGCCCTTTATCAGCATTGAACGCTCCGTGACCAACGATGTAATTATTGAAAATGCGCCACAGGTGGAAGGCACTAAAACGTTCACCACTGCACAAAACTTAGCCAACTTCTCGAACTGGACATTTCAAGTCAATTTTCCCATAAAATTGGGTAAATGGCTCGACGGATTTGGCGGTAATCAAGCCATTTATAATGCGTATAATGCTGAATATCAAGGATTTAGATATAAGGCTGACCGTTGGCATTGGTTGGCGTATTGGGGCATTACGGCTAAGTTGCCTAAGGAAATTAAGGTCGAGGTTAATGGTTTTTACATGACAAAATTCCTCAATGAGTTCCTCACAATTGGCTCGATGGGCGGTTTGAATATCGGAGCATCCAAAACTTTTTGGGATAAGAGAGGTCGTTTGAGCCTTAATTTCAGCGATGTTTTATACAATCAAAAAACCAATGCGGTCATTGATATACAAGGCATCCGAGTAGACTTTTTTCAAAGACAATACTCCCGCAATGCGCGCATGACGTTCAGTTATCAATTTGGTAATACTAAGGTGAAAAGTGCCCGCAACCGTGGCGCCGCTTCCGAAAGTGAAACTTCCCGGATTAAAGTAGAGTGATTTGTATTGTTGTATTGCTGTGTTGTTAAATTGCCGTATTGTTAAATTGTTGTATTATTGCATTGTTGATTTAAAATAAGAATACAGCAATTTAACAACCCAACAATATGAAAGCAGTTTATTTGATAAAATACGGCAATAGCTATACCGCTTTTAAGATAGATGATGCACCCATTCCGAGAGCAGGTAAAGGTGAAATAGTGGTAAAAGTGGCTCATTTTGGGCTAAATTTTGCGGATGTAGTAGCCCGCAGGGGTTTATATCCCGAAGCACCCAAAAATCCAGCGGTGTTGGGGTATGATGTGGGTGGCATTATACACGAGGTAGGCGAAGGAGTCACTGAATTCAAAATTGGGCAACGGGTAGCTGCTTTAACCCGTTTTGGCGGCTATGCTGAATATGCCGTCACCAAGGAATCGGGCGTGGCAGTCATTCCTGATACCATGGATTTCGCCACAGCTACGGCTTTAGCTACGCAAGCTTGTACAGCCTATTATTGCGCATATGAAAGCGTAAATCTGCATGAAGGCGATAAAGTATTGGTGCAAGCGGCAGCGGGAGGCGTTGGAGGGATATTGGTTCAGATAGCTAAACATAAAAAATGCATTGTCTATGGCACAGCGTCCACTTCAAAAATGGATTACCTCAAATCCATCGGCGTAGATGTAGCCATTGATTATACCAAAGATGACTTCGTGAAAATCATTAAAAACCACTCAAATACTGAGGGGGGGGTCGATGTCATATTTGATAGCTTAGGCGGCAGCACCTTTAAAAAGGGTTTCAAATTATTGAACCCAGCCGGACGCATCGTCACGTTTGGAGCAGCCGAGCAAATCAACGGTAACAACACCAATAAGCTCCAAACCATCAAAATGGCGATTAATTTCGGCATCTTCTCTCCTATCCAATTATTGATGACCTCAAGAGCCATTATCGGTGTCAATATGCTTAAAATTGCCGATAATCGAGAGCACGTCTTTAAACATTGCATCACTGAGGTTGTTAAAATGGCGGAAAATGGCATTATTACCCCTAAAGTAGATAAAACTTTCTCGGTGGAACAAATAGCCGAGGCACATGATTACCTCGAAAGTCGAAAATCAATCGGTAAAGTGACGGTGAGTTGGTAAGTGATAAGTGATAAGTGATAAGTGATAAGTGATAAGTGATAAGTGATAAGTGATAAGTGATAAGTGATAAGTGATA
>JANPHO010000023.1:0-33494 GCA_031424515.1 Saprospiraceae bacterium | reverse complement strand
GTATATTTTATTTTATTCTAATAGTTTGATTTTGAATGTGTTATATATTATTTGTTTCTTTTTGAGTTTTATTTAAACTCATTCTAAATTATTAAAATCGATAAAAAAAATCTGCAACATTTCATGAAATATTGCAGACCTTACTGCTCGAAAGCCTCAAATCTATTTTGAGGCAACTTGTCCTTTGAGCCGTTCTTTGCGCGCTATTTTTTGATCATTATTACTATCATATACGCAATACTGCTCATATTTTACGGCATCTTTATCTACCCAAATATCTTTTCCAATATTACATACTTCTATCATCAATTCATAAATTTTATTGCCTTGTTCAGTGCGGATATCCACTGCAATATCTCGGTCAGCAATTTTATCCTGTTGGATATTGAGTGCATTTTCAAAAACTGTACAAGCTTCCAAAAGTCGCTGAATTTGAGTTTCTTTTACACCCACATCTTCCAGAAAATCGGCTTGTGCTCTTGAGACACGAGCTACTCTTCGACCACAAAAAAGAAGCTGAGGGTCAGTCATATCACCCATTTTAGATGTTCCAAATTTGCGGTAACGACCTGAGCGATTGCCATATTTCATTTCCACACGCGTCATAATGCTTCGGATTGCGTGTTTCAATTTCTCACCTGCATCGTATTTTTTTTCAGTGACAATCATTTGATCACCAACTAATTCATCATCGTCGGGTAAGTTCCGGAATTTTTCACATTGATTGGCAAAGCCAGTGACTTTATCTGGACTATAACCATATTGTTTGAAATGTTCTATATCTCGGTGAGCAAATTTGATGCATTGGATACACGACACATACAGGTCTGCATCGGGGAAGTTGTACATACGGTGTCCCGCTTGTTTCTTCATAACTCTATGATTGTGAGTTGTTTAAAAATTATAATGTTTCTTACTGAATCCATATTGAATTCGCCCTACAAAAATAAAGAAGCTATTTAATAAAAACAAATTTATATACGCTTAAAACAATAATATTTTATCATTTTACTCAGTTGAAATTTTCTCATCATTTTTAATTAAAATAAAAAAAAAGCTATGAAATGAATCAGAGCCTATTTTGAATGATTTCTACTGTCATGCTTTTAGCTTGATGGCGCAAAATGCGCTCAAGGGAGTCGGTTCGCTATATTTTTATGCCATTTTCTTTAAAAAGCGCATCTAAAATTATAGGGTGTCCATCAAATATTTCAATGGGCTTTTGCCAGCTATGCGTTATCCAAATTTCATCTGAAGTGACACAAGTGACAGTTTTAGAAGCTGTCAAAATCCAAAAGACTTTTTTAGCCCCAAATTCGATGAGTTTTTTACTTTTTTCGTAAAAATAGGTTTCAAACTTCGTATCCGTAAAATCTCCGTTTGTATCTACTTCTATAACAAATTCGGGTGGAATGTTATAATAATGAATATCATCTTCAGTAGCTGCCAAAGCTGTTTTGTCAAAGGCAACTAAATCGCAGCTGAAATTTTGGTTTAATGATACGTGAAGGCCCACTTCATTGAACACAATTTTTAAGCCGTTTTTCTTAGCTTGTGGTAGCAATTCATCATAAATTGAGCTTAAAACGAGCGTTTGTAATCTTCCAGTTGCCATAATATCATCCAGTGTTTTTGTTTTATTTAGTACATCTTTATAGCCTTTAAAATAGATAGGCTTTCCATCAAGTACTTCATAAATGAGTTCTTTAGGAATCAGTTGTTCCGATGTTTCAATCACTTTTATATCTTCTGGCGCTGCGATTGTACTTTCCATTTTTAAAGATTTTGAACAAATTTAGTATTTCAAAATGATAAATCAAAATACAATAACCTTCGTATTTGTAAATTCTTTGATACCCCATTCGCCCATTTCACGCCCAAAACCTGATTTTTTGATGCCTCCGAAGGGTAGGCGAGGGTCTGATTTAACCATTTTATTGATAAAAACATTTCCTGCTTCTATTTGAAGAGCCACTTTTTCTGCCTTTTTAATATCGTTACTCCAAATGGAACAGCCTAATCCGTATCGGCTTTTATTCGCCAATTTAATCATTTCTCCTTCGTTTTTAACAGTAATAATGCAGCCTAATGGACCAAATGTTTCTTCCTTAAAAACGGACATGTTTGGCGTGCACCCCCTCAGTAAAGTGGGTTCAAAAAGGCAATTTTCGCGCTTGCCACCATGAATTATTTCTACACCTTTAGATATTGCATCATTCAGTTGCTTTTCGAGGGCTTCAGCAAGGTCAATCCGAGCCATTGGACCCATTTGTACTGAGGGGTCAAGGGGATTGCCGATTTTGATTTTTTTGATAGCGTTAAGAGCGTGTTCTTGAAATATTTCACGGTGTTTTTCAAGCACAAAAAAGCGTTTGGCGGAGATACAACTTTGACCTGCATTCAACATCCTGCTTTGGATTGCAGTTGTAGCGGCGTTTTCTATATCTGCATCTTCTAAAACCAGTAGGGCATCGCTACCACCGAGTTCTAAAACACTTTTTTTGATGTTTTTAGCGGCTAAACTTGCCAAACTCGCGCCCGCTCGCTCGCTACCTGTGAGCGTGACGCCTTGTACAATATCCGCTTGAACGACCTTTTTAATATCTTTAATTTCAATTAAAATGCTCTGGAAAACATCTCCAAAACCAGCTTTTTTAAAAACATCTTCAATTGCCAAGGCACATCCTGTTACGTTGGGTGCGTGTTTTAATAAAACCACATTTCCTGCCATAATTGCTGCCGAAGCGAATCGGAATACTTGCCAAAAAGGGTAATTCCACGGCATAACGGCTAAAATAGCGCCGATGGGTTCGTGCGTAATAAGGTTTTTTGTTTCGGTAAAAATGTCTTCGCTGGTAAGCATTTTCTCGGCGGATTCGGCGAAATATGTGCAACAAAAAGCTGATTTTTCAATCTCAGCGATTGCTTCATTGATGGGTTTACCCATTTCGAGGGTCATTAATTCAGCATACTGATTTTTATTACCCCTCAGTATTTCAGCTAATTTGAGCATTAAATTGCTCTTGGTTTTAAACGGAACTTTTTTCCAATTTTTAAAAGCAATTTCGGCATTTTTAATGCTTTTATTTAAGTTTTGAGGGGTGAAATAAGGATATTCGGCAAGTGTTTCAAGATTAAAAGGATTGATGGTTTTAATAATTTGGTCAGGCATAAACGATTTTTTTTGATTGGTAAAATAATTGTGCAGTTTTTAATACAATAATTACTATAATATCAATGAAATTGTAGAATTTTGCTTTCTAAGAATGTAACTGAAATTTTGTATTTTTAACAACAAGAATGTATGCGGAATAAAAAAATTGACATCCTCAGTGTCGGGGAGTTGCTCATTGATATGATTTCAACTGACTTCGCTGAAACAATGGATGAGGCGGAACTGTTCAAGCGAATCCCCGGCGGTAGCCCTGCAAACCTTTGCATGAATATGAAAAGATTGGGCAATCATGTGCGTTTGGTTGCTACTGTGGGCACCGACGATATGGGTCATTACCTCATGAATTATGTCAAACAACTGGGTTTAGAAACAAAATCGATGCGTCAAGTTTCAGCTCCGACGACTTTGATACTCGTAACCCGCTCCAAAAATGTCAGTAATTTTGAAGCGTATCGGGGGGCTGATTGTCAAATTACTTTAGGTCAACTCAATAAAAAACTTCTTAGCGAGATTTCAATATTTCACACTACTTGTTTTGCGCTCAGTAAAAAGCCGGCGCAAGCCAATATACTGAGGGGTGCAAGAGACGCCGCAAAGTTAGGTGCTCAAATCAGTATAGATGTGAATTATGCGAAAAAAATATGGGACAATCAAGAGGAAGCTCAACGCATTGTAGCTGAATTTTGTAGTTATGGAGCTTTGGTGAAATGCAGTGAAGTGGATTGGGAGAGGCTTTATGGCAATAAATTGACTGATGCTGAAGCAGCTGCAAAACATTTTTTAAGTTTAGGGGCAAAAGAGGTTTGTATGACTTTGGGTGGCGATGGATGTTTAGTTGCTCATGATAAAGGTTCGGAATTCATACCCACTCGCCCAATTGACGTAAAAGATACAACGGGGGCGGGAGACGCCTTTTGGTCGGGCTATTTAACAGCACGATTAGATAATCATTCTGTATTTGAATCTGCGAAAGCGGGTAGACGTATGGCTGAATTGAAGCTGACACATTTTGGTCCATTGCCTAAATCCGTAGAGAAGTCACTGGTTTATGAGGATATTTTAGAACAAATAGCGTAAAAGTTTTCACTTATTTGAGATTCAAAGCATCCAACTTATTTTAAATTCCGTTGTTTATTCATATATTTGGGGAAGTATGCGCTTTACCCAATTTTTTACTTTTAGTTATCAAGGTTTTAATTATAAAAGTAAGTATAATGAACAAACAGCCAAACTCATACGGTTTCATCTTTTTATTCATATTGATTCCCTTTTTAATGAAAGGGAGTCACATTGTTGGTGGTTCTATTACTTATGAATATTTAGCACGTTCGGGAAACAAGATACAATACCGTTTCACGATGAAAATGTATAAGGACATTATCAATGCACGTCCAAACGCTGATTTCGATAATCCCGCCTACATTGGCATTTATTTAAATACGGATAGTGGGCCTCAACTTTTTGGAAGTAATAACGACAGACAGCCAATCATCCAACCAATATTAATAAGGCAAAGAGTGATCCCAAATGACATCCCTTGCTTGACACCTCCATCTAACATTGCAGTTGAAGAAGCTATTTACGAGTGGGATGCCATTTTGATTGATACAACATTCAGTTATATTATTGCCTATCAGAAATGTTGTCGGAATGCCACTATTAAAAATATTTACTATCCAGGTAATACAGGATCAACTTATAGTATAGAAATTACGCCCGAGGCACAGCATTCTAACAATAGCAGTCCTGTATTTAGGACTTTCCCGCCCATTTTTATCTGTAACGGGGAACCTTTAAATTATGACCATTCGGCTATTGATAAGGAAAATGACCAAATCGTATATCGTTTTTGTACGGGTTATTCATCTCCCTCGAGAGGTAATCAGAATAATGTCATTCCACCACCACCGCCTTATTTACCGCTTAATTATATTCAACCAGATTATAATGAAACAGCTCCGATGGGTGGAGATCCTACAATTGGTATTAATGCTAATACCGGTTTGATAACTGGAACGCCCAATACACTCGATCAATTCGTTGTAACAGTCTGCATTGAAGAATACCGACAAGGAAAGTTGCTGACGCGATTGTTTCGAGACTTTCAATTTAATGTCGTGAACTGTCAAAAAACGGTAGAGGCTCTAGTAACTGCTGATTCAGTTGCAGGAAAGAATTTTTATCTCTATGGATGCGAAAATGTTACTTTAAAACTGGCCAACCGAAGCCACGAAAGGAACCAAATCAAGAGTTTTTTCTGGGAATTTAACATCAATGGTACCATAAAACGCTTCAATGAATGGGAACCTGACGTCACTTTTAGGGATACAGGATTTTATAAAGGGCGCTTGATGTTGAATGATGCAGGTTCTCAATGTAGTGATTCTGCTTTTTTAACTGTTCGGATTGGGGGTAAAATTACCAATGATTTTACGGCAAAATATGATACTTGCAATGCTGGACCCATTGATTTTAATGCTGTTTATACATCCGCATATCCAACTAATTACATTGGTTGGTATTTTGATGATGGCGCTTATGAATATGACCTTTTAAAAGTAAGTCATCAATATGGCATTCCGGGGATTAAAAAAGTTACTTTTTCGGTAAAAGATATTTATGGTTGTACTGTAAAAACTGCAAAGGCAATTACTTGGCAACCCGCACCGCCCATTATCATTATTGAGCCAGATAACTACCTTGGTTGTGCGCCTGCGAAAGTGTTTTTTAATAATAAATCAAGGCCTGTTGATACCACTTACAATATCCGTTGGGATTTTGGAGATGGCACTACGGGTAAAGAAATTAGCCCGTTTCATACCTACACAAAAGGAGGTAATTACACCATTAAATTGAGCCTTATTTCGCCCATTGGGTGTAAAAAAGAGGCGACTTTTCCAAGTTTAATAAAAATAAAAGCGTCTCCTGAGGCTGATTTTGAATATCTGCCGACCAAGCCGAATAATCTAAATCCCACTGTTTTTTTTCAAGATAAATCGAAAAATGGCATAAACTGGCAATGGTTTTTTAATAAAGCTTCTTTTTCATCCAAACAAAATCCTGTGCACACTTTTAGAGATACAGGTTTGTACTCCGTGAAATTAGCGGTTAAAAATACTGAGGGGTGCATTGATTCAATTACAAAATGGGTTTATGTTGAACCCATAATTACCTTTTTTATGCCCAACGCTTTCACGCCCAATGACGATGCGGTGAATGACGTTTTTAAAGGAACGGGTATTGTTTATGGTATGAAAAATTTTCAGATGACAGTTTGGAATCGGTGGGGAGAATCTATTTTTGTCACTAATAATCCTAATGAAGGTTGGAATGGCATGAAAAATAACAGTGGTGCACCTTCTCAACAAGGCGTTTATCTGTATGAAGTGGCTTATAAAACACCTCAAAATGAGCAAAAAAGCCAGCGGGGGTATGTGACGCTGATTAGGTGATGTTGTAAGATTTAAGATACAAGATTTAAGATTTGCCCAATCTTACATCTTAAATCTTATCCTCGGGTCAAGTACCGCATATAGTACATCCACCAATATATTTATAATTACAAATATAAAAGCTGTAAATAAAACGCAACCTAACACCACAGGTATATCAAAGCTCAAAAGCGCATTCACAGTCACTTGCCCTAATCCGTTGAAGGCAAAAACGCTCTCTACGAAGAAAGCACCCGCTAAAAGCCCAGCAAACCAGCCCGAAATGGCTGTAGTGACAGGATTCAACGCATTGCGTAAAGCATGTTTTACAACTACAGTTTTATAACCCAAGCCCTTGGATTTAGCGGTTCGGATATAATCCATGGAAAGAATATCAAGCATAGTGCTGCGGGTCAATTGCATTATGAGCGCAACTGGGCGAATACCAAGAGCGATAGCAGGTAGTATTAAATTTTTCCATAAAATCTGTTCATCGCCAAAATCATCTAATTCAAAAAGGCTGCCTTGTATATTTAAACCCGTCCAATCCGATAGCCAATAGCCAAAAATTAAGGCTAAGATCATTGCCACAATATAACTCGGTAATGAATACCCCATTACAGATGCCACAATTGAGCTTGTATCAAACCAACTCCCATGTTTTAATGAAGCAACTACACCTAAAAAAATGCCTAAAATAGTGGCTATTAACATTGCTGCCAATGCTAAAATGGCGGTTTGAGGAATGGCATCTTTTAAAATATCCGTTACTTTTCTACCTGATTGAAATGACTCTCTTAAAAATGGAAATTTAAGCACTAAAGTATTATTTCCTAATGGAATAAGCTTTAAATAGCCATATTTCTCTTGATTTTCAGCAGAATTAGCGTGAATACTGAGGGGGGATACATCATTGATGTACATTATCAATTGAATATAAAGCGGCTGATCCAAGCCCAATTCTTTCCTTTTGGCTTTCACAGTTGCATTATCGCTGCGTTGCCCAAACGTCAAACGCGTCGGGTCAACAGGTGCCAGATAAATGATGCTTGTAATGATAATAACCACTAAAACCATTACTGCCGAACCATAAAGAAGCCGTTTTAATATTAAATTGAGCATTTCAATAAGACATTAGATGAAAGACTTTTAGATATTAGATTGTTCCAAAATAGATTTAAATTACATTGATTAATACACCTTCTTTTTCAACGAAATAACCAATTTCATCTAAGTCAAATTCATACCCCCTCAGTATATTCTGAAATTCAGCCGCTTTTTCTGCTTTTACCGCCACCAAAAGACCGCCCGAAGTTTGAGGGTCGCATAAAATCGCTTTTTGATAGGGTGTTAAATGCCCGATTTTATGCCCATAACTATCAAAATTACGATTTGTTCCGCCGGGAATACATTTTTCATTTAAATAAAAATCAATCGCTTCTTTATTTAAAAGGGGAACTTTTTCAAAATTAACCACCGCACTCAAATTGGAGGCTTCACACATTTCAGATAAATGCCCCATTAAGCCAAAACCCGTTACATCAGTCATCGCCTCTACATAGTCCAATGTGCCAAAAACTACCCCAATTTTATTTAAACGTTTCATACTGAGGGGGGCAATTTCAGCGTGTTCTGGTTTCAGTAAATCTTTCTTTTGAGCCGTTGTAAAGATACCTACACCAATCGGTTTTGTTAAAAATAAAACAGACCCCTCAGTAGCGCCACCATTTTTTTTAATATTTTTAATATCCACTCGACCCGTTACTGCCAATCCAAAAATGGGTTCAGGGGAATCAATCGAATGTCCGCCCGCCAAAGGAATACCCGCTTCCGCACAAGCCTTCCGCGCGCCTTCAATGACTTGATTTGCGACCTCAGAAGGAATTTTATCAATGGGCCAACCCAAAATGGCAATGGCTAAAATGGGTGTGCCACCCATGGCATACACATCAGAAATGGCATTGACGCTGGCAATTCTGCCAAAATCCTCTGCATCATCTACAATCGGCATAAAAAAATCGGTGGTGGAAATAATCGCAGTGCCGTCGCCTAAATCCAAAACTGCTGCATCGTCACGCTCTTCATTACCAACAAGTAGATTGGAATAAAAAAGTTTTTCATTCTGATTTTGAAGGATACTGTTGAGGATTTTAGGGGATATTTTGCAGCCACATCCTGCGCCGTGTGAATATTGGGTGAGTTTAAACTCCATAGTTGTTTGTTTTTAAAACCACAAAGAACACAAAGCAACACAAAGCAACACAAAGGCTTTTAACTTTGTGTTGCTTTGTGTCCTTTGTGGTTTATACTAAATTAAAAATCCTTTCCGTAATTTTCGTAGCCAATTCTGCCCAGATGCTCGTATTTGCGAGTCACTTCATTGCTCAATTCAGCTTTATAGGCTATGACTTTATCTTGCAGTACTTTATCATTAGCGCCTAAAATTTGTGCAGCTAAAATACCCGCATTTTTAGAACCATTCAAAGCCACAGTTGCCACAGGCACACCGCTTGGCATTTGAAGGATGGATAAAATAGAATCCCAACCGTCGATTGAATTGGAGGCTTTTATAGGGACGCCAATCACTGGAAGTGGAGAAAGAGCCGCTACCATACCCGGCAAATGCGCTGCTCCACCTGCACCGGCAATAATCACTTTTACACCGCGGGTGTGCGCTTCTTTTGCAAAAGAATACAATCTTTCCGGTGTTCTGTGTGCCGAAACGAAGGTGATTTCAAAAGGAATTCCAAATTCTTCAAGCATTTCCGCTGCTTGTTTCATAACGGGCAAATCTGAATCGCTGCCCATAATTACGCTTACGTGTACTGGTTTCATATTTAAATTAATTAGCTAAAACGGTTTTTATTTATTTGAATTTTCTGATTTTTTCAATTGAAAATATTTCAAAACATATACAAAAACAAGTAAACTGAAAAGAATGATGAAAAAATAATTCAACGATGTTTTTTCAGTCTTACTGATGTGTAGAATATCAAATATTAAGAAAAAAGCTGCACCAACGAGGGGGTGTTTAAAGAGCGTATTTCCCATTTCAAATTAAGAGCTTTTTGATTGATAATAAATGTACAATTGCCTCCCAATCAAAATGAAACCTAAGACAATCATCGCATAATCCCAAGCCGTTTTTTCAGGTTTTATGAGATTCATGATGATGAGTAGGATGACAACGCCCATCATTAAAAGTCCATTACTTGATTTATCCATGACTGATGATTTTAAAATTGTCTTTCAAATGTAGAGCATCTTTTTGAGCCTTTTCAAGGTTTTTATTTAAAATAGTGGCATGTCCCATTTTTCTGAAAGGCTTCGTTATTTTTTTACCGTAAAGGTGAATGTGACACCCCTCAGTATTCAGAGCAGTTTCCCAGCCTTCCACTTTTACGTCGCCCGAATAGCCTTCAGCACCCACTAAATTGAGCAATACTGAGGGGTGTCGCATAATCGTGCTGCCCAATGGCAAGTTAGAAATACCCCTTAAATGTTGCTCAAATTGTGAAGTTTCAATGGCTTCTATTGTGTGATGTCCCGAATTGTGCGGGCGAGGAGCCACCTCATTGATTAAAAGCTCACCACTTTTGGTAACAAACATTTCAACGGCTAAAAGCCCACAAATGTTGAGTTTTTTAATCAACTTTTTAGCTAACGCCTGTGCTTTACGTTCTAAACTCTTATTGATTTTAGCGGGGCACATTTGATAATCCAGAAGATTTGCCACGGGGTCGAATACCATTTCTACTGAGGGGTATGCCACCACTTGACCTGATTCATTTTGACAGACAATTACCGCAATTTCTTTATCAATATCCACCATTTCTTCTACAATACATGGCTCTTCGGGTAGTATTTCAAGGTCTTTTACTGTTTTTAAAATGGAAACGCCTTTGCCATCGTAACCGCCTTTACGTGATTTCCAAACGCATGGAAGACCCAAATCCGTATTTAATTTCTCTTTTAAAATGGCTTTATTTTCGTAGTAAAATACTTTAGAAGTGGGGATTTTATGTTTTAGATAAAAGGCTTTTTGTTGTCCTTTATCCTTTATTAATTCCAAAGAGATGGGGTTGGGATGCACTATTTTACCTTCATTTTCTAATATTCGTAAAGCTTCCGTATTCACATGCTCGATTTCGATGGTGATAATATCTACCATTTTACCGAAATTCAAAACATCATCAAAGTTTTTGAAACTGCCTTTTACCAATTTGGCGCAATAAGGTGCTGCGGGGCAATTTTCATCGTCCTCTAAAATATAAATATCTAAATCCCAATTTGCGGCTGCCAAGCAGAGCATTTTACCGAGTTGACCACCACCGAGGATGCCTATTTTTTTCATTCGTATCTTATATTCTATTTGTTTTCCTTATTAAAAATGCAAAGAAAGAAAATTTTTTACTCTTACTTTGCATTTTAAAAAGAACTAAAATATAATTGAATTTAAATGGCAACAATTCTTATAAAAAATGGTCAAATAGTCAATCGTGGAAAGATTGAGGTAAAGGATATTTTAATTAAAAATGGGCGTATCGAACGCATTGATAATCAAATAGTTACGAATGGTAACGCTATTGAAATCAATGCCGAAGGAAAGCATGTTATTCCTGGAATCATTGATGACCAAGTGCATTTCAGAGAACCAGGATTAACGCATAAAGGCAATATTTTTACAGAATCAAGGGCTGCTGTGGCGGGTGGTGTGACGAGTTTTATGGAGATGCCGAATGTCAATCCCCCTTCAGTAACGCAGCCACTTTTAGAGGCAAAATATGAAATTGGGAGGAATACAGCTTTGGCTAATTATTCCTTTTTCATGGGCGCCACCAACGATAATTTGGAGGAAGTTTTAAAAACCAATAATCAAAATGTGTGTGGTGTCAAGATTTTTATGGGTAGTAGTACAGGTAATATGCTTGTGGACAATGCTCAAACCCTTGAAAATCTTTTTTCAAAATGTGAAATGCTTATTGCTACGCATTGCGAGGATGAGGCTACCGTAAGGGCAAATTTAGAAAAATATAAAAACTCAAATGAAGTGATTGATGCCCGCTTTCACCCCATTATTCGCAACCATGAGGCATGTTATAAATCATCTTCAATGGCGGTAGAATTGGCTAAAAAGCATAATACGAGACTCCATATTTTGCATATTTCGACGGCTGATGAAATTCGACTTTTTGATAATACGATACCCCTCAGTAAAAAGCGGATTACGGCTGAAGTGTGTGTACACCATTTGTATTTTAATGAAAATCAATATCTTACGCTTGGCAATCAAATAAAATGTAATCCTGCCATAAAAAGTGAAGTCGACCAAAAGGCATTGTTTCAAGCTCTTTTGGATGACCATTTTGATATTATTGCTACTGACCATGCACCGCATACTTGGGAAGAGAAATCAAAGCCATATTTTGAAGCGCCAGCGGGTTTGCCTTTAGTGCAACATTCTTTGGGTTTGATGTTGAGTTTTTACCATAAAAATCAAATATCGTTGGAGAAGATGGTTGAAAAAATGTGTCATGCCGTAGCGGATTGTTTTCAAATTGATAAAAGAGGGTATTTGGATGAAGGCTATTGGGCGGATTTGGCAATTGTCGACATTAATAAAGAGTGGAAAGTTTCAAAAGAAAATATTTTATATAAATGTGCATGGTCGCCACTTGAAGGTACTGTACTGAGGGGTGCTGTCGAAACGACAATAGTGAGTGGACATTTGGCCTATCAAAATGGGGTTTTTAATGAAAGTAAAATGGGCGAAAGACTAATGTTTGATAGGAATTAAACACTTTTTAAGTCAAAAACAAGCATTTTTATTCAAAATATTTGATTTGTGATATATGTGAATAATACCATAAATTTGCCTCACTTTGGTATTGTTTTTGCAACTTATCAAAAAAATAAATAATAATTCAAATATTTTACTGTGAGAAAATTAATCATTTTAGTTGTAATACTTATTTCTACTTTTTCCTCTTTTGCTCAAAAAATTGTTGCGCAAAATGAAAATGTTTCGCCTGTTAGTAATATGCGACCATCCACTTTTGAGGACTATTTGGTGCAATTGGCTTGGACAAATAGTCCTGAACAAGAGGGTTTTAAATACGAAATTGATGCTAAAAAGCAAGATGTGGAATTAGCAAAGAAAGAATGGACTCGAAATTTACTTGCTGGAGTAAACATAAATGATGTGAGTTTGCCCTATAATTTGTATTACACTTTTGGCGTAAGAAGTCTTTTGGGAAGGCCAATTGATAAAGAAAGAATTTCTACAATAGCAACTATTCCATTTTGGCAAATTGGTGCAGGAGTTAATTTTGGGGATTTAATCAACCGCAAGTACAAAATTAAAGGGGCAGAAGATAAGCGTAAAATGGTTGAATCAGATTTGAATTTATCAAAACAGAAGATTAAGGCTGAGGTATTAAAACGGTATCAAGAGTACTTAGTCGCAATTGAAATTTTGAAAGTGCGTTTGCAATCACTTGATGCTTCAGAATCTAATAAAACTCAAATTTCAAGCCTTTTTGCCATCAACAAAGCCAGTTTTCAGGATTACAATGAGGCGAATAAGACCTACGTCGAAGCTTTAGAAAGTAAAATACGCTCAGAATCTGAGGTGAAAATTAAGCGTTTAGCTATTGAAGAATTGATAGGCGTGAAGTGGGAATCGGTTGAAAAGGTAAAAGTCACGTACGACCAAAAAGAGCAGAAAAAGTAAGTATTCAAATATATTTTAATGTGAATTGTTAAAAGCCGTCCTGTTTTTTCGGGACGGCTTTTTTGATATATTGTACAACTTATTCTTTTTTATTTTTTTAAAAAAGTCTACACGAATGAGTTTTGTAAGCAATTTTACACGAAAAACATCAGATTTTATGAAGAAATGCAGCAATTGTGTGGAGGTGTAGAAAAATAATTAGTACGCTACGAAAAAAATCGTAATAAAAATTTGCATTTACGAATTGTTTCGTATAGCTTTGTTCTATAATTACTGAGGGGAGTATGAAGTTACTCCCTTTTTAAGGAAAAGTACTACGAAAGTATTCGTAAATTTAGGTAATCCTAACTGTTGTTTAAATAATAAAATGATGAACGAAAAGAAAATAACACCTGTACCAACCGACGCAGAATTGGATATTCTGCAAGTACTTTGGGAGAAAAGCCCCGAAACTGTTCGCTATATTAATGATGAATTGAATAAAAGACGTATAGCAACGGATAAAGAAATCGGTTACACCACTACACTCAAAATCATGCAACTCATGCTTGATAAAGGTCTTTTAACAAGGGAAATTGTAGAGCGCAGCCATATTTACAAACCTGCTGTGAGTCAAGAAGTCACCCAAACCCAAGTGCTTAGAGGGGTAGTGGACACCGCTTTTGGCGGCTCGGCTTCTTCGCTTGTAATGCGGGCATTGGGTAGCGGTGCCACGAAGCCCGAAGACCTTGAGAAGATAAAAGCTTTGATTCAACAAATTGAGGATCAACAGAAATGAGTTGGTCATTAGTTGTTGATTATTGGTTGTTAGTTAAAGAAACAGCCAACAACTAACAACCACCAACCAATAACTAATAACCAACAACTAAAAAAGTTGCCATGATAAACTTTACTATTTTTTCAAATAATATTGATTATGCTTTGGGTTGGATGGTCATTCATTCGCTTTGGCAAGCGACGCTGATAGCCATACTTTCAGGTATATTAATGATCGCTTTTCGGAAAAAAACGGCACATATTCGTTATATTGTTGCCAATGTGGCTTTATTTACGGTATTTGTTGCGGCGGTTGTAACATTCTGTTTTCACTTGGATTTTAACAATCAAAGTCCACAATTACTATCGAATCATTCATTTGCAAAGATTGATGAATCCATCGCTCAACAAAGCATTTCGTTATTGAGTGCTGCGAGTGAAGACGTTTCGAGTGATAGTTTACTTAATGTCTCCAATTTTAAAGACTATTTTAATGAACATTTGCCATTAATAGTGACGCTTTGGTTATTTGGTGCGGCTTTGTTTTTAATGCGTTTATTGGGTAGCGTGAGTTACATCTATTATTTAAAAAGCAGAATGAACTTCCCTACTGATGAATATTGGACTGAAATGATGCAAAAACTAAGCATCAAATCGGGTTTGAAAAAAACGGTTGACTTGGTAGAATCAGCTATGGTACGTACGCCCATGGTTGTTGGACACCTCAAACCCATGATTCTGTTCCCAATGGGCATGATTAACAAGCTAACTCCTGAGGAAGTGGAAGGGATATTAGCTCATGAATTAGCCCATATAATCCGCCATGATTATATTTTTAACATCATTCAAAGTATTGTTGAAGCCCTTTTTTACTATCATCCCGCAGTATGGTGGTTATCTACCCAAATCCGCAATGAGCGTGAAAGTGCTTGTGACGATATTGCCATCAACCTTATTAACTCTAAAATGAACTATGCGAAAGCCTTAGTGTCCATTCAAGAAATGGCTTATTACCCGATGAATATGGCTTTAGGTTTCGCTGGTCAACGTAAAAATCAATTTATGATGCGTATGCAACGCATTCTTAATCTGCCACAAAATAAAACTCCCGTCATGGAAAAGCTAATTGCAACTTTATTAATTATTTGTACTCTTTTTGGTTTAACGTTCGGTCAGCGTGGAGCCAATAAAAAACCTGACCTTAGTAAAATAGAACAACAAGACGACTCTTTTATTCAAGTCAATTCCGATAGACCCCTCAGTATGGCGGGTGTTTGGCAAGCAACAATAGAAAATAACGAAGTCTGTGTTGTTTTTAACAGCAATTCAAAAGGTAATAACTGGTCTTCTACTGAATGTTTTAATAAAAAAGACTTCTCTGAATTGCCTACAGTTGAAAAAGAATTTACCATTACTCGTGAAGCTGGGACGATGACTATGAAAGGCAAATTTGAAGGTAATGAAGGCTACGGTCGTTTTACTTTCGCTGAAAATGCTGGTTTTAAGTCCTATTTAGAAACTCAAGGGATTACAGGCTTAAAAGAATCAACCATTTTACATTGCTTTTTAGCAGGTATGGATAAGTCTTTTATCGGCTTTTTAAAAGAAAAAGGCTATAACAACATCACTAAAAGACAATTAGAGGACCTCGCTATTTTCAGATTCGATGAAAAAGTATTGACTGAATACCTTGAATTGTATCAGAAAAACAGCGTTTCTAATCCCCCTTTAAATAAATTAGTGGAACTCAAAATCCACGGAATTGATAAAGAATACATCGGGACTCTCCAAAAATATGGCTTTGTAGATGTGCCAGTTGACCAAATTCTTCAAGCCCGTATTCATGGAATTGATGTGGATTATCTGGATAGTTACGTGAGAAACAAAAAAGACAAACGCTATTCACTTCAAGATTTGATTCAGATGAAAATTCATGGTGCTGATGGTGATTATGTAGCAAAATTGGAAGGAAATACAGGCAAAACCCTTGAATCAGATGAAGTGGTGAACGCTAAAATCCATAATATTGATAAAATAGACGTGGATAAAATTGAAAAATCAACCAGTAATAAACTGACTAATGATGATTTGACAAGTTTTGCCATTCATGGCATTGATGCAGATTATATCAATTTAGTCAATAATATGGGTCTTGGAAAATTATCTAATGATGATATAGTTACCGCTAAAATCCACGGTATTACACCCGAATTTATCAAGGAATATACATCATTAGGCTTTAAAAGACTTGATTTTGATGATGTTGTTACTGCTAAAATTCATGGAATCAATGCCGATTTTG
Source organism: Saprospiraceae bacterium (assembly GCA_031424515.1). GTDB lineage: Bacteria > Bacteroidota > Bacteroidia > Chitinophagales > Saprospiraceae > JAAFJT01. The sequence continues at coordinate 17,097 of JANPHO010000023.1, read as the reverse complement.
TACGTAAATTCAAAGAAATGGGCTTTAATCCCAAATTTGATGATGTTGTCACTGCCAAAATTCATGGTTTGTCTCCTGAATACATGCAAAAGCTTAGAGATTCAGGTTTTAAAGATATTACTTTCGATGATGCCATTGGTTTTAAAATTCAAAATGTAAGCCCTGAATTGGTGAAAGCATTTAGAGATGCAGGTTTTAAAGATATGGCTATGGATGATTTTATGGCTTGTAAAATTCACGGCGTTACCCCTCAGTATATCAAGAGTTTTGAAGCTGTTGGGTTGAAAAATTTGGACATTGAAGATGCCATTGCCTTCAAAATTCACGGTGTCACAGTCGATTTTGTGAAATCTTTAAAAGATAAAGGCTATGAAATTGACAGTGAAAACGTTTTGGATAGAAAAATCAGAGGCAACAGTTCACGCGGCGGTGGTAATTCATTTGGTGGAAATAACCCTAAGGTGAATATAAATTTAGATAAAATTGACTTGAAATTGGATAAAATCAATGTCAATATTGATGAAAAAGCCATTGAAAAATCAGTAAGTAAAGCCATTTCAGGTTCTTCAATGGGTGCTTTTTTAAAACTTTTGGTAAAAGATAATCTTGTTCAATTCAATAAACAAGTAATCGTAAAAGCCAATAAAATTTGGTTATCTATTGATGGTAAAAAACTGGATGATGCAATTTTTCAAAAATATCGCCAGCAAGTTGAATTTAACAATGGTAAACCTCTTTCTAACCAATTCAGATTTGGTTTCGAAGGCAAAATTTTAGGACTTGAAGGAGATTCGTTAAGTATCAAAGGAAGTATAGAAACCGACGGTAATTAAAATCAGAAGAAAGTCATAAATCATTGCAAATGATGGGTTAAAATATAGAATTTAAGGTCGTTAGACCTGACATATCGGTAGAAATTAATAACAAAATGCTATAAATGTCCTGTAAGGACGATATATCGAATTCAATATATCTTGGCTACGCCAATCCCAACCTTTTTTCATTATTTTTCTACCGATATTTCTTGCCTAACGGCAATTTTAACTCATTATTTGCACTATCAATAAAAAAATAAGCGATGCAACCCTTATTCCTTTGTTTGACAGAAAACCTTAATTACGCCCTTGGTTGGATGGTTTTACATTCATTGTGGCAAGCGACATTGGTGGCTTTTGTTGTAGGCATCTTGAATATTTTACTACGCAAACAGTCTGCGCAGTGGCGTTATTGGGTGTCAAACGTGTCTTTATTATTGATTTTAGGAATGTCAATTGCCACGTTCTGCTATCATTATGATTTTACTAAAGAGCCGAAACAAGTTATTTTTGTCCCTTTAAACAGTGAATCACAAGCGCAGGTGGTAGCAACTATTCAAGGTATAAATAATGTAGCCAACCAATCCCCCCTCAGTATTGAAGCATTTAAAGACTATTTTAACCATAATTTACCATTAATTGTCACTTTTTGGATTTTAGGTGTTGCGCTTTTTATGCTAAAACTTTTGGGTGGTTTGAGTTATATTTTCTATCTGAAAAAACACATGAACTTTCCAACTGACGAATATTGGAAAGACATGATGGAGAGATTATCCAATAGAGCAGGTATTTCAAAATCAATTGAATTAGTTGAGTCAGCCCTTGTGAAAACCCCTATAGTTGTAGGATATTTTAAGCCAATGATTCTGTTTCCGATGGGCATTATCAATCGCCTTTCACCCGAAGAAGTTGAAGCGATATTGGCGCACGAGTTAGCCCACATTATGCGCCACGATTATCTTTTTAACATCTTACAAAGTGTTGTGGAGGCTTTATTTTACTATCATCCAGCGGTGTGGTGGTTATCTAATCAGATTCGCAATGAGCGTGAAAGTGCCTGCGATGAGATAGCGATTGACCTCATAAACAACAAATTAAACTATGCAAAGGCTTTGGTCACGATTCAAGAAATGGCTTATTATCCTTTGATTCCTGCGTTGGGATTCGTCACGCAAGACGTGATGACGCAAAATGCGTTCACAGGACAGCGTAAAAATCAATTTTTATTGAGAATGCAACGCATTCTCAATGTTCCACAAAATAAATCTAATATCATGGAAAAGCTAATTGCCACTTTTTTAATAGTATTTGCCTTAGTTGGGCTTACAATTGCTCAAAATAAAAAAGAGAGTAAAACACAGACCCCTCAATCCAAAGGCTTGACAGGTCAGTATTCGGAGCAAAATAAAGATAAAACGTCCGAGACAACGACCACTTCGGAAACGTTTAGTAATATAACCACTATTGGAGATACAATAGGAAACCCTTTTTACACAACATTGCCGCCAACGCCCGAAATTCTGAAATTGCAAAGCGAATTGGCACAAATGGAGAAGGAATATCCACAGTTTGTTAAAGAGAAAGAAGCTTACATTGAAAAACTGAAAGCTGAATTGACTGAAATGGAAGGCGGTATTGCCTCTTTTGAAAAGCAAAAAGAAGTCGAAATTGCTCAAGTTGAAAAGGAAATAGCTGAAATGAATGGCAACATGCCTAAAGCTGAAAAAAGCACAAACGCTAATATTGCTGCTATTTTAGACAATATTAAAAAGAAAGAAGCAGAGTTGGAGGCTTTTATTAAAACTGTTGACGGCGAAAACAGCAAAATCGAAGCGCAAATTGCGGAAAAGAAAAAGGAAAGTGAAGGTAAAACCACGGTAAAACGCTCACGTGTAGATGGTGAAATACAGGGTTTATATGGTCAAATCCAAGGCAATTTGGGTGAAATACAAGGACGCCGTGGTGAAATTCAAGGCATGTACGGTGAAATCCAAGGTTTGAAGGGTGAAATGATGGGAAATAAAGGCGAAATCCAAGGCAAACAAGGAGAAATAATGGGAAAACGCGGTGAAATTATGGGTCGCCGTGGTGAAATACAAGGGAAACGAGGCGAGATTCAAGGTGTACGAGGTGAAATGATGGGTAAAATGGGCGAAATACAAGGAAAAAGAGGTGAAATTCAAGGTAAATACTCTGAATTGGTTTTAAAATCACTCATCGCCGATTTGAAAAGCGATAAAGTAATCACTGATGACAATAGATTGCATTTAAAATTAAATCAAAAATCAATGATTGTGAACGATGTTAAACTATCAGACGAGCTTCACGCAAAGTACAAGGCTAAATATCTGAAAGACAATAAGCGCGGTTTTGAAATCTACAAGAGAAATGGCAATCTCAATTTTACGATGGATGATGATGAGAATTAAGAATTCATGATTTTTTATTTATCCTGTCATTCTGACCCCGAAGTCTCGGGGTCAGAATGACAATGGAAAACCTATTTCATCTAATAAAAATACTAAGAATGAAACCTAATTTTGCCATATTCTCTGAAACGCTGGATTATGCCCTCGGGTGGATGGTCATTCATTCCATCTGGCAAGCTACCTTGATTGCACTTGTTGCGGGTGTTTCAATGGTGGTTTTAAGGAAAAAAGAAGCAAAACTGCGCTATTTAGTCTCAAATATGGCATTAATTGGCGTTTTATTAGCGGCTATTGTTACATTCTGCTTTTACTACAATATTTCAAAAGAGGATGGAACACTCACTTTTACGCCGTTAAATGTAGAAAACAATGCCCAATTGGCTTCTAATACTGAGCCTGCCTTGTCGTCAGACAGGGGGGTAATAGTTCCAAACCTTGATTCTCTCAGTGGAGTATTTTCTACAAAAGCAACTGAAAACTCCAATTCAAGTTTAACTCAATCCTTGAGTTTAGCCTTTTTTAAAGAGTATTTTAATAGAAATTTACCGATGATACTGATTATGTGGGTATTGGGTGTTACTATTTTTTTACTGCGTTTATTGGGCGGATTGAGTTACATCCATTATTTAAGAAATAGAATGAACTTTCCCACTGATGAATATTGGACGGATTTGATAACAGACCTTTCAAAAAGGGCAGGGCTAAAGCAAAGCGTTGAGTTGGTAGAGTCCGCAATGGTGAGAACGCCCATGGTTTTGGGGCATTTAAAACCCATGGTTTTGTTTCCAATGGGCGTCATCAATCGCCTTTCAGCTGAAGAAGTAGAAGCAATATTGGCGCACGAATTGGCTCATGTACTGCGTAAAGACTACATTTTCAATATTTTACAGAGTGTTATTGAAGCTTTGTTTTTCTTTCATCCGGCGGTCTGGTGGCTTTCGAGCCAAGTGCGGAATGAACGCGAAAGTGCCTGTGATGATATTGCTATTAATTTGATTCAAAATAAAATGAATTATGCCAGAGCCTTGGTGGCGATTCAAGAGATGGCATACTTCCCGATGACACCCGCCTTGGCTTTTGCGGGACAGAGAAAAAGCCAATTGATGATACGTATGCAACGAATTTTAAATCAACCTAATAATAAAACGAACGTCATGGAAAAGTTAACAGCCACTTCAATTTTAATCTTTTTAATCATCGGTTTGTCTTTTGGCAGTAATTTGACGGAAGATAACAGCCCCCTCAGTATGCGAGATAATTCTGTGAATATCAATCAGTTAAGTCCTCTCGCGGATACTATACCTACTGCTTCAAAAGACGGCGATTACAACTACGAAGACAACATTCAGAAAGTAAAAATGACTGTAAAAGACAGCAAAATCAGTAAATTGGTAGTGAACGGCGTCAATATTGCGGAGAGCGATATTCCCAATTTTGAAAAATTGACAAATAAGATTTTAAGAAAAAATCAGGCAAACGAAGAGTCTTATATAGCTAAATTTCCGAGTATAATTAAAAAACCTGGTCAAGAAATCCGTTTGGATAACCTGACTGAAATGATTGATATTGATAAAATGGGCGGTGGAGACGTTGTTTTCAGCGAAACCAACGATGGTAGCATGAAGATTAAGGGCAAAGATGGCAGCACTACATTGATTGAGCATGGAGAGGATAACTCTCAAATTGTTACCACTACCGATAAATATGGTAATGTCAATAAAGTTAAAACCGATAAAAATGGCATTACACGCACTGAAAGTTACGATAATAAGGGTAATTTGAAGAGCAAATCTACTATTTCGACTACAAGTGATGGTGCCAATACTACTGTTCTATCGGAAGATAATTATGGAAATACCAACACAATTAAAAGTAATCGAAATGGTGGTACAACCATAGATAGCTATCAAAACGGTAAAGTTTCAAAAACTTATATTGATGGCGATGTCGTAACCACAATAGACAATGATGGTTTAAAAACAGTTTATGATAAAGATGAAAACGGTAACTCAACCATAAAAAGGTACGATAAAAAAGGGAAATATATCGAAACCATTACTTTTATTGGCGATAAAGCCTACATAAATGGTAAAGAATTGAGTGAAAATGAGATGAAAGAAAGAGGATTTTCAAAAAGTTCTTTTGGTAGAGGTTATATCAGAAATGGCGGTTATAACAATATTCAGCCATTCAATAATAACAAAAACAATATAAGGAACAATAATAGAAACAAGCAGACAAGTTTTGAAAGTACCAATCAAAACGATGATGATGATGACCTTGCCAGCCAAATCGAAGATTTCAAGCAAGAAGTAAAAGAGCTGCGTCAGGAAATAAAAGAATGTGAGTGTACTACTAATTTTAAATTCAGAATGGACTTGATTGAAGAATTAGATAGACTTTTCCCTGCTTACAAAGCCCAAAACCAAAATGTTTTTAATGCTTTTGAAAAGAGATTTTTAAAGATTAAAAATGATTGGGAAAGTGGGGATTGCGATGATAACAAAAAGAAAAACAGCGTTTCACAAACTGCCGATGGTTTTTATAGTTACGGATACGGTGATTCAGTAGCGGATGCTGAAAAGGCGCTTAAAGATGCTGAAAGTAGAGCAAATAGACCAAATATGACGGTTGAACAAAAGAAGAAAGCGGACTTAGATATTCAAATTGCGGATCAAGCTGCGGATCGAGCACGACAAAATGCTGAAAAACAACGGAATACTCGCACAACTGATAGCAGAGAATCCAAAGCCAAACGAAGTGTTTTTATCAATTTGAAAAACTTGGGATACATTTCAGAGAATAAAAGATGCACCGTTGATTTCGGTAAAGAGTATATTTCAGTGGATGGTAAAAGATTGGATAATGCTACTTTCAAGCGGATTATGCGCGATTATGAAACCAAATTGGGTAAAAAAGTAACGGCAGTAAGCATTTATTTCAAAGGCATCATTACCGAAATATCTGAGAATAATTTGGAAATGGAAGGTCAGTTTTCTACTTCTTTGAGTACTGATTGATGGTTTTTTAAACCGATAATTTGAAGGTATTTTAGGTCTTTTAAATTAAGATTAAAATACCTTCAAATCTCATGAAAAGTTAAGTGAATAGAAATTATTCACTTTTTTTTACAACTAACTACGAATAAATTCGTATCAATGCAACCCCTCAATATAAAGACTGTCTTTAACCATTATTGACCATCTTTAACTTTCATTAACTTTTGAACACCGTTACTTTGTACATCAAAAAGTTTTGCAAAAAAATTAAATCACTCATTATGAAAATCGCAACTGCACTGAACAGGGCAACTATTCACATGTTATGTCTTTTTAATAAATCTTTTAAAAAACAACCACTCGTTGTTTTAATGCTTTTAGTACTGTTTTTTAATGTCTCATTCGCCCAAAACACAGCTACTGATACCACAAAATACTTCAAAAACCCCAAACCAAGTTTGAAAGCAACGCGCCTTTTAAAAGCGCCTAAAATAGATGGAATACCCAATGATGATTGTTGGAAAGACTTACCAATTGCTGATGATTTCATTATGCATAGACCTGAGCCATATAAAAAATCACCTTTCAAAACGGAAGTCAAAATAGCTTATGATGATGTTGCAATTTATGTTTTAGGTTATATGTATGACTCAGATCCTCAGAAAATACGCCGCGAATTAGGCGCCCGCGATGATTTAAATGTTGCAACGGATATCTTTAATGTGGGTTTTGATACTTACGATGATGACCAAAATGCTTTTAGATTTGGAGTGACAGCGGCGGGTGCGCAATTTGACTCAAGGATTTCAAATGGCAATAACACTGATTTTAGTTGGGATGCCGTGTGGGAAAGTGAGATTTCAAGGCAAAAAGACGGTTGGGTGGCAGAGTTTAAAATACCGTTTTCAGCTTTGAGATTTGCGGATAAATCGGTTCAAACATGGGGATTACAAATCGCTCGGGGCATTAATAGATCTGCCGAGGAAGGCTCATGGGCGGGTTTTGACCCTAAAATTGATGGTTTGGTGATTCAATACGGCACACTGACGGATTTAGAAAACATTAAACCACCTTTGCGTCTGCAATTTTCCCCGTATTTAGCTGCCGGTGTTCAGCGTTCGCCTTCTTATGATGCCAACGGTAATTTTTCAAAATATGGTAATCAAAAACAGTTGACGGGTGGTATGGATGTAAAATACGGCATCAATCAAAGTTTTACTTTGGATATGACTTTAATTCCGAATTTTGGGCAAGTACAATCCGATAATCAAATTTTGAATTTAAGCCCATTTGAAGTCCAATTTAATGAAAATAGACCCTTTTTTACTGAGGGGTCGGAAATTTTTAATAAAGGAGATTTGTTTTATTCGCGCCGCATTGGCGGCACGCCGAGTGGATATTGGAATCTGAAACTCAATGATGATGAAGTGGTTAAAAATAATCCCAACGAAACGCAATTGTATAATGCCACAAAGCTATCGGGGCGAACTAAAAATAACATAGCGGTAGGCGTTTTGAATGCCATAACTGCGCCGATGTATGCCACTATTGAAAATGTCAAGTCGAATGAAACAAGACAAGTACAAACGGGAGATTTGACCAATTATAATATGCTGGCTTTCAGTAAAGCGATGAAAAATAATTCAGAAATCAGTTTTATTAATGCCTCTACAGTGCGTGAAGGCGACGGGAGAGATGCGAATGTTTCAGCACTTTATACTCGATTAAGGGATAAAAACAATAAATATGAGGTATTTGCAAGTGGTCGGTTGAGCCAAATATTTGAAAATGGACAAGATCCGAATCGGGGCTTTACAACAGCATGGAACGTTGGAAAAGTGAGTGGGAATTGGACTTGGCGAGCAGGTCAAGAGATTCAGAGCAATAAGTGGGATCCGAATGACTTGGGTATTTTTAATGGCAATAATTTTATCAACCACAGTGTGAATATTTCGCATCAACGCTACGAGCCTACTAAGTTCTTTTTGGCAACGGAAAAAGGGGTTAATATCAACCATAATTTGCAATATTCATCCAAACGCTACATGGATTTGGGCATTCAAGGTTTTATGTGGGGCAGGTTTAAAAATCAGTGGTGGGCGAATTTATGGCATTATGCACAGCCTACTTGGACCTACGATTTTTTTGAACCTCGTGCGGATGGTAAGGAATTTAAGCGGGCGCCGATTTACATTACAGGCACCAATTTTGGTACTGATCAGCGAAAAAAATTGTATTGGTACTCACATTTCAGCGTTGGAAAACGCTTATTGGCTGACCATCGCCGATTGAGATTCATTGTAGAGCCTCGGTATAGAGTGAATGATAAACTGAGTTTTTCAATGTTCGCTCATTATATGAATGAAAACAATGATATTGGCTATTCAACTCAAACTGAAAACGATATTATATTTGGAAAACGCAATATCAGAACGGTGGAAAGCACTTTTTCAACCAAATTGGCTTTTACGGCTAAGTCCAATTTGACATTTAGAGCACGCCATTATTGGTCGAAAGTAGTATTTAATGAGTTTTACCATTTAAATAATGACGGTTCGTTGACAGAACAGGATTGGAAAACGAATCAAAACCGCAACATCAACTTCTTTAACATTGATATGATTTACACGTGGCAATTTGCGCCGGGCAGTTTTGTGAATGTTATTTGGAAAAACAATATTTCAAAGTTTGAAAATGGCGTAGAAAGCATTCAAGATGGCGATTATTTTATGAATATTGACAAAACATTTAAAACGCCTCAAACGAATAGTTTAACGCTGAAAGTTATCTATTTCTTGGATTATCAATCCACAGTAAAAATGCTTAAAAAGGTTTAAGATAAATTAAAATAGACAGGTTGAACGGATTAAAACCTGCTTTTCAGTAAAATGAGAAGCAGGTTTTTTAATAAAAAATAGCGTTACCCGCTCTATACTAAGGGGTAACGCTAAAGCAATAAACGAACATTCAAATATATCTAATAGTACTAAATCCCAGAACGAGGGGAATTTTTTTTAATTCCGAATCTATAACCTAATACAAGCCGTATTTTTTTTAGGTTGCCTCGGTTTTTTAAATTTTAATAAAAAATAATGCATTCGATAAAAATAGTTTAGAGCATTTTGAAAAAATTGGGATACTGCTCTCGTAAAATTAATTATGCTATTTTTAGCTTTTATTGGTTTTATAGAGACTAATAAAAACGGGACATCTAATTTTAATTAAAATATGAATAGAAGACATTAATATTGTCCTCGAAATTGAGGCGTTTATTTTTTTAGAAATAAGTAGATATTAAATATGCTCAAATACATTATTACACTGGCTTTTTTAGCTTTTAATCTCATGGCTTTTGGTCAAAAAGCAGCTATTGTGCGGGGAAACGTTTATGATAAGGCGAATGGTCAACCCGTCCCTTTTGCAAACGTCATACTGAGGGGTACGAGTGCAGGCTCTACAACGGATTTGAATGGTTTTTTTCAAATCAATAATGCACCAGTGGGTGAGCAGACACTATTTGTTTCATTCATCGGCTATGATAGTATTGAGTTAAAAGTGGCTATTACTGAGGGGGGTATTGTTTACAAAAGTTTTTACCTCGCCGAAGCCGCTAAAAGCCTCGAAACCGTTGAAGTGAGTGCTAAAAAGGAAACTGCTCGCACAACGACTCAAGTATCAAAGATTACAGTCACCCAAAAGCAGATAAAAACTTTGCCTTCTACGGGCGGCGCGCCTGATATTGCGCAATATTTGCCCGTTTTGGCGGGTGTGATTAGTTCGGGTGACCAAGGTGGGCAGATTTATATCCGTGGTGGTAGTCCAGCACAAAATAAAATCCTTTTGGATGGGATGACCATTTATAATCCATTTCACTCCATTGGTTTTTTCTCCGTTTTTGAAACTGAAACCATCAGAAGCGTAGACGTTTTAACAGGCGGTTTTAATGCTCAATATGGCGGTAGAATCAGTGCAATTGTAGATTTGAAAACGAGGGAGGGAAATAAAAAACGCTTGAGTGGTTTGGTCAGCGGCTCACCTTTTCAAGCAAAGGCTTTGATTGAAGGACCTCTTTTGAAGCTAAAAGAAGATAACCGCACGAGCATTTCGTTCATGCTGACGGTTAAAAAATCGCTTTTACCTGAAACTTCTAAAACGCTTTATAAATATGCAGGACGAGATTCAGCCAATGGGTTGCCTTTTGATTATAGCGATTATTATGGCAAAGTTTCCTTAGTTGCAGCCAACGGTAGCAAGTTAAATGTCTTTGGTTTTAACTTCCAAGATGGGGTCAATTATACCAATATTGCTGATTTAAATTGGAAAAACAAGGGTTATGGGGCTAATTTTTCATTAATACCTACGGGTTTGAAAATGATAGTTGGCGGTAATATGGCGTTTTCGCAATACAATATTTCACTGCAAGAGAAAGACCCTACACCCCGTTTGAGTGGTGTGAATAGCTTCAATGCAGGCTTAGATTTTACGATTTTTGGGAATAATAGTGAATTAAAATATGGGGTTGATATTAGCGGATTCAGCACCGATTTGGCTTTTACAAGCCCGTTGGGTTTTACATACAAACAGAATGAAAATACTACTGAATTAGCGGGCTTTATCAATTATAGAAAGACTTTTAAACGCCTCGTGATAGAGCCAAGTTTACGGGTTCAATCTTATACTGCTTTGGGAGAAACGACTTTTGAACCTCGTTTTGCGGCAAAATTAAACGCTACTGACCGTTTTAGATTTAAATTCAGTGGTGGATTGTATTCCCAAAATCTGATTTCGACGGTCAGTGAAAAGGATATTGTAAACCTATTTGTTGGATTTATTAGCGGACCAGAAGAGCAATTTTTTAAGCCAGGAACAAATGAAGAAGTGACTACTCGGCTTCAAAAAGCTGTGCATATTATTGGCGGTTTTGAAATAGACGTGAACAAATATTTGGAGCTCAACGTAGAAGCTTACAATAAAAATTTTACACAACTCATTGATATTAATCGTTTTAAGTCAAAATTTACTGACCCCAATTATATTTCTGAAACGGGTAAAGCATATGGCGTGGATATGACGGCAAAATATGAGCGCGGGGGTTTGTATGTGTGGGCAACTTTTTCCCACGCTTACGTGAATCGTTATGATGGTACTCAAACCTATCCAACGAATTTTGACCGTAGAAATAATATCAATTTGTTAACTTCTTATGCTTTTGGAGACAAAAAATCGTGGGAGTTTGCGGCTCGTTGGAATTATGGCAGTGGCTTTCCATTTACTTTGACTCAAGGTTTTTACAGCAATTTCAACTATAAAGATGGGGTTTCAACGGATGTTTTAACGGGTAATCCTGATTTGGGGGTCATTTATTCCTCTAAACGTAATAGTGGTCGTTTGCCAGATTATCATCGGATGGATATTTCACTTAAAAAGATGATTTCGTTTACTAAATACGTGAAAATGGAGGTTGTGGCTTCGGCTACGAATGTGTACGATAGAAAAAATATATTTTATTTTGATAGGGTGCGTTTTCAAAGGGTTGATCAATTACCCATTTTACCAAGTTTAGCCGCTACGTTACATTTTTAAAATTATGAGTCAAAATGGGGTGAGCAGATTTTTGACACATCACTTCTTTAAACTTTTTATAAAATGACCAGAACGGAAGCCTTCATATATTTAATTGCCAGTTTAGCGGGTTTCGCTGTTTTTACTTGGATTTGCTATAAAATCATGGTTTTCGTTTTCAAAACCTTGAATGAGAGTAGGAAGTGAAAAGTGAAAAGTGAAAAGTGACCCCGAGCACTCGGGGGAAAAGTGAAAAGTGAAAAAACGCCTAAAATTGCGTTTTTAGCGCTGGTTTATTGTCATTTTTCACTTTTAGTTTTTCATTTTTCACTTTTAGTTTTTCACTTTTCACTTTTAGCTTTTCACTTTTAGTTTTTCACTTTTCACTTTTAGTTTTTCATTTTTCACTTTTAGTTTTTCATTTTTCACTTTTAGTTTTTCACTTTTCACTTTTAGTTTTTCACTTTTCACTTTTAGTTTTTCACTTTTCACTTTTAGTTTTTCACTTTTCACTTTTAGTTTTTCACTTAAAACTACTTTTCACTTTGAGAAAGTTGCACAACCAGCATACCTTGATTATTGCTTAGAATTTTATCAATTCTGACTTCGATTCCTTTACTTACCTCCGTCGGTTCGGCTAATTTCAATTTACTGTTCACGGATTCAATGGCATCTGCCCAAGCAGTAAAGGCGATTAATTGCGGTGAAGATTCCGCTAAAAGCCTGAAGTTTTTTACTGTCAAAGTTTTCCAAAATTCGTCGTTGGATTTTGAAAAATCACCGGGTAAAATGAATGTAAATTGTTGATGAATTTCATTGCAGCCCGATTGCTCCACTTCCAGCATCATCCCATTTGAAAAAGCGGCTAATTCTACACCTGTCTTGTCTTTTATCTCAAAATGGTGTTTTTTAATGACTTTCATGGTATCTGAAAACATAGCGGTAGGCTCTCCGAACTTGCATTTACCTTCGTTTTTTGAAGAGCAAGCCACAAAAATCATTAAAATAGAGGCGAATACTGAGGGGGTATATGTTTTTAAAATATTCATTTCCTAAATATTAATTATAGAGTTTTTCAAAACATTTTTCAGCCAATTCAAAACTTGTGCTTTGTGATAAGCGGACTTTTTTCAATTCACCATACACGGCAGCTGCGGCTAATAGATGGTAGTTTTTAGCCCTATCTATTTCACAATAAACGGCAATATCCATATCGCCGCAGAATTGTTTTACCTTTCGTTCTATATTCGTTACAGTTGAAATAGGCTGTCCAGTCGGTAATTTTACACCTTGAAAAGCAGCTTTTAAGAGTCTTCGGGTAGCCAAATCATCTTCATCCGTCAAGTAAGCCGTAACCCCTTGACCCGCTAATGGGATATATTCCTTCGGACTAAAAGGTATAATTTTGTATTTATTTTCGTCAAGGTCTAAATATTGAAGACATTCCGTGGGCAAAACACAAGCACCAAAATCCCCTTTTTCAAGCATTTCTATTGCTTGAAAAGGAGTCATATCCATCGGTTGCATCGAGCAATGGGCTTCAAAATTGGAGAATTGCAGGAAATTTATATCATTCTGAAAACCGACTAATGTGCTTGTTTTTAAAGATAAAAATTGCGTTTCATCCACATTATTCGTAGAAATTATGAGACTATTTGAACTGTTTAACCGTTCTCCAAGCGCTGTTATGACAATTCCTTTTGGAAGAGTAGTAGGTAAAAGTGAAAGTGGCGATGCCATAACGGATACTTTAGCTGACCGTATTTCATTCCAGATTTCCTGAGCATTTTGGAATGTGGAAATGGAACTTTCGACTTGAGTTTTGTCCTTAAGAATTTTTTGTAGTTCGCTGCTAATGGCTTCTGACCATCTATCCTGCGCAATAACACCTATTTTTAACATAAAAAGATTACTTTTATTAATAGGCAAAGGTAGAATTTTGATGGACTATTTTGTTGCAAAGAGGACGATAATTATTAAAACATCCAATAATGCCCATTTAAAAGACAAAATAGCTGCCCAATAATCGCCCGCAAGATAGTTTTTCCATCCGAAAAACTCTGCTAAAAGTATCAATACTGGAAGCAATAACGCCAAGTACATGACCGCCCAAAGCGATTTAGATTTTTCAGAACCCGGAGCGTCAAATAACATAGGTGAGGTAATTGCCATCATTCCACCAAGGATGAGAGCCGGAATGCCTAAGATATTGATTATTAAAGCCAGTATTTTCATATATTTTCTTTTATTAAAGTAAAGATATGAATATCAACTTCAAAAAAGGTACTTGACAGGGTTTTTAGATGAAATACACCAAAAACCACTATTCTAATTTTTTACCGCGGGGGATGTACCAGGCTTAATGACTTCCTCTTTTATAACTTTAGCTTTTTTTAAGCGTTCATCACGCTCTTTTTTGCGTTTTTCAACGATGGAATCCCGTATCTGCTTGAAATTGATGTCTTTTTTATTTAAAGTACGGTGCCAAGCAATAATTATGGCAGTGGCTTGATCTTCCGGAAACGAGATACCCACCTCTTTTAAATAATGCGACATCCGCGACCCTTCATAAAAACCCCAATTAGTGCATACCCAACGCGTCAAACTAAAGAACATTTTATGCTGAGCATCATATTCATTCAGCATTTTAAATTTATCCCGAGATTGTTGATCGGTGAGTTTATTCAGTTGCTCGATTGCGTCTGGTAAATCTTTAGGAATATATTGACCTGCCAATTGTGATTGCTCAATACGGCGTTTATAATTTTGTTCGTACTCACTTTTACTGACGGGTAGCGGAGCTTCTGTTTGCGCTGAAATAGTAAATCCCAACAAAAAAGCGAAAAAGAGCGTTAATATTTTTTTAGCAGTCATTTGTCATTTTAATTTTAAGGAAAGGAGTTAGTTGTTGGCTTAAAATAATTCCGATTGAAAGTTTAGATTATTTTAAAACATCGATAATATTCTCGATTTTTCACATTCACAAAACGTTTTAAAAGAAGGTTTCGTATATCTTAAAGCAAAACAAAAAGCTAATGTTTTGTCAATTTCTTCTTAAATTTTATTAAACTTTAAACTAAAATGAGATGTTTAAATACTTTCTAAAAGAAATAAATATTTCAAAAACTCAACTTCATGAAATATAATTTTGACTTTGAATAGGTTTTTAAAAAGATAAGTATGTAAATTTGTGAAATTCCTTTTCGATAGCTTATCAGATTTCGTTATGATTTTGTAATCAAAACATTATATATTTACATGAACATAATCCAATTACTGAAAAAACTTTGTCTAAAAACCAGCATGAAATTACTTTTTCCCGCTATTTTCCTATTTTTTACTTTCACAGGTCTTCACGCTCAAAAGGAGGATCATGTGAAGGGGCAGCTTATTGTACACCTTAAAAACGAGGGCAAAGTTACGGATTTAAATGGAACATTGAATAAGTTGAAAAGCAGAATTGTGGCGAGTAAAAGCCTTTCAGATGAAATGAATATCTGGTTGCTGGATTTTGATGAAAATTCTACTGAAACGAATAATTTAGTGGCTTTTCGGAATGACCCCTCAGTATTGAACGTCCAATTTAACCATTTTGTCAGTTTGCGTTCTTCTGCATTGACGACTCTTCCAAATGACCCAACTTTTAATAGTCTTTGGCATCTTTTAAATACTGGACAATCAAGCGGTACGGCGGGCGCTGATATTCAAGCTACTTTAGCTTGGGATATTACAACGGGCGGTAAAACGACTGACAACGACACCATAGTAGTTGCCGTGATTGATAATGGTTTTGAGCCTACCCACGCGGACATTCAAGCCAATCATTGGTATAATTGGAATGAAATACCCAATAATGGCATTGATGACGATTTTAATGGTTACGTTGATGATTTCAATGGATGGGATACAAAAACCAATACTGATAACATCTTAGGTGGCAATCATGCGGTTGAAGTTGAAGGCTTGATAGGGGCTGTCGGCAATAACAGTAGAGGTGTGACGGGTGTTAATTGGAAAGTGAAAATGATGAGTATCAAAATAGATACTCAAAAAGGAACCGAGGCCGATATCGTCGCCGCCTACGCTTACGCCTTGAAAATGAGGCGTTTATATCAAAAAACCAATGGTAAAAGAGGGGCTTTTGTGGTCGCAACCAATTCAAGTTTTGGGGCGGGCGGGTTTCCAGTAAATGCTCCCATTTGGTGCGCCATGTACGATACTTTAGGCACGGCAGGTATTTTGAGCGTTGGTTCTACGGATAATACCAACTCCAATGTAGATGTAGTCGGTGATTTGCCTTCCACTTGCCCAAGCGATTATTTAGTCGTGGTCACTGCAAGCGATAGAAATGATATAAAAGGTCAAAACTCTGCCTATGGTGTGAATCACGTGGATGTGGCGGCACCGGGTATTTCTGTTCAAACCACTGCATCCAATAGCAGTTATTTGGTGGCTGATGGCACTTCGTTTGCTTGCCCCATTGTTACAGGTATTGCTGCGTTGGTGTATGCTTCACCGTGTACTGATTTTATAAATTTGGCTAAACTCAATCCCTCAGCAGCTACTTTATTATTGAAAGATTGGATATTAAAAAGTGTGGATATAAAAGCCAATTTACAGAATAAAATTAAAACGGGAGGTAGGGTCAACGCTTTTAAAACGCTTCAAAAAGCCTTGAGTTATTGCACGAGTTGCCAGCAACCGAGTGCCATAAAACCGATTTTTACGACTACATCGGCTAATTTTTCATTCACTTTGCCACAAAATGCCAGTTTTACGGCGCGTTATAGATTGAAAGGTGCATCCAATTGGACTTCATTGAGCACTACGACGGGTCCCCTCAGTATAAATGACCTTTTAACGTGTTCTGATTATGAATTAGAGCTGGTTTCGAAATGTAATTCCACTAATTCTACACCCTTTATTTTTCCTTTTAAAACGGAGGGATGTTGTGTGCCACCCGAGGAAATACAAATTTCAAATATTACTCAAAATCAATTTTCTATAAAATTTTCGAAAATTCAAGCGGCTTCTCAATACTCCATTTGTGTTAACAATACAAGTAATTTGAATAGTTGTGTTTTTGAAAAAACGACCACAGATACTAATTTTATTGTCAATAATTTAAAATTGTGTAATACCTATAAAGTTGCTATTAAATCTGAATGTACTGTTCAACTAAGTTCACCATCCGATGTAAATGTTAAAACGATGGGTTGTGGCCCTTGTTTTGACCAAGTTTACTGTAAAACGGGTGGCTCAGCCACTTCCGAGTGGATTGATAGTTTTTCA
>JANPHO010000022.1:0-1987 GCA_031424515.1 Saprospiraceae bacterium | reverse complement strand
AAATTATTCAAAAAGGCTTTTTAAATTAGCGTAACTCACAACCTCAAAGCCCTCTTTTAATGGATAATTATCTGAAACGGGGGCGACAATAACATTTCTACGGGTTTTAAGGTCATTAGCAGCTATTCGCATACTTTTAGTAATGTTTGGGGATGAACTATGTTTGATTTCAATTAAAATATCGGGAATTCCTGCTTTTACAATAAGCAAATCCGCCTCTGTCCCATCTTGAGTTCTATAAAAATATAGTTCATGTCGAGCAGGTAACATTGTCGCTACTTCTTGAAGAATATAAGCTTCCCACGATGCGCCGAGCGAAGGATGCCCTTGTAGTTGCTCAAAACTACCGATTGCCAACAAAGCGTGTAAAATACCTGTATCGCGAATATAAATTTTAGGGGATTTCACAAGCCGTTTTGAAATATTTGTAAACCACGGTTGAAGCTGCCGAATCAAATACGATGCTTCAAAAAAGTCAATATATTTCCGAATTGTCGGCGAACTCACGCCCAATGAATTACCTAAAGCTTCAAAATTCAATAAATTTCCATTCCAATGTGCCAACATCGTCCAAAGGCGGCGAGTGAGCAGCGGATTTGCGTTTAATCCAAGCATGGGTAAATCACGTTCAAGATAAGTTTGAATGAAATTATCCCGCCATTCTAAACTACTTAATTCGTCACTTGCCAATAGACTTTCTGGAAATCCACCCCTCAACCAATGATTTTGATAAGTCGCTAAATGTACCGTTTCAATATGCGATAAAGGCGATAATTCAAAATATGCAATCCGCCCAGCCAATGATTCTGAGGTATCTCGTATTAAATCAGGCGAAGCTGAGCCCAACAAAATAAAGCGATTAGGTATACGGTGTTTATCAATCAACCCCCTCAGTATGGGGAACAAATCGGGAACTCTTTGGATTTCATCAAGTATCACGGTTTGCTCTTGCAAAGGTTCAAGAAACAGATAAGGGTCGCTCAATTTATTGAGGTCACGCGGGTTTTCAAGGTCGAGGTAAAGCGTGGGACGAGTCCATTGATGAGCAATATGCTGTGCCAATGAAGTTTTACCGACCTGCCGTGGTCCAACAATTGCAACCGCAGGAAAGTGGCTCAACAGCCGTAAAATATCTTTTTCAGCTGTCCGAGTGATATAAGGAATTGCCATTTTTTATTTTTTATCCCTGCAAATTTAAATTTAAATTTTAGATTTGCAGGGATAAATTTAAAAATACGCCCAAAACACTGTTTTAAACGGTCTTATTTAAATACTCATTCTGAATCTCCTTTCAACTTCAAAGAATCACTTTTCCCAGAGTTTTCGATTTGATTAAGATAATTTCTGGGCTGATGACTATATCTAGTTTTCCTTAATTTGAAAACTTTAAGCAGAATCATTAGCTTAATATGATGCTTTCAGTTGTCAAAAAAGAGTTGTATAAACAACTATAAAATTTTATATTTGCAGAAAAGATTTAAAAGATGACATCTTCCTTATCAATCAATAATCTAAACGATGCTCAAAGAGAGTTATTACAACTCTTCGCTGGTGGTTTGTCAGAAGAACAAATGAAAGAATTGCGTCGGTTATTGTTGGATTTTAAATTCAAAAGAGTAACTGAACTTGCAGATAAATTTGTAGATGAACGTAACTGGACATCCGACGATATCGCAAAAGATGCTCAAGACATTACTCGACTTAAACATTAAAGTAATAAAAACTAATATCAAATATCCTCATTATGAAAATTGTAATTAGATACAAATGTCCTATTACAAATCATTTCAAGTCGTTCAACACATTTTTGGATTTGGGAAGCTTTACAAAAAGAAGAGTTAATAATCTGTCTTACAACAGATATAATTTTATAATATGAAGAAATACTCACTAAAAAAAGGAATATTGAGCTGGCACATTTAATTTTAGAAATCTTGCTTTTGATGCCTAATGTTGTAAGAGTTGAAAAATATTTCTCGTTTGGCTT
>JANPHO010000021.1:0-27069 GCA_031424515.1 Saprospiraceae bacterium | reverse complement strand
ACGGTTAGACGCGCCTGAGGCACGCCGTGCGCTAGAAGCGCCCGTTCTGAATGTTGTGCGACCTGTCCGCAGGCAAAGCGTGCATCGTGGAATCATGTGGACTGCCTCAGGCATGAGTTGCTGCAGCTCATACCGACGGTTGATAGTGTTGCTTCTTTGGATATGTTTAACCGTTTGAAAAATAATAATTATTTAGACAGTCGTCGTTTCGTCAATTTTAATCCCGATGCGAATACGGCTTGGAAAAGTGTTATGCAACCAACCTACAACGCCGTTTTGGACGATATTGAAGACCAAGTGATTATTTGTTACACGGAGCATAAATTTCATAGCGACCAAATGTATTATATAATTAAATTTTTTGACCGTTACGCCAATCGGATAAACACGGGTGTCGCTAACGATATACAAAAAGAAGAAATTATTGTTTATCCAAATCCGTTTTACAACAGAATAAATATAAAAAATGCAAAGGGAAATGAAAATTTTATTTTGACAAACGCACTTGGGCAAACTATCTATTTTGGTAAAAATGTATCAGAGCGCGACTTCTCACATTTAGATAACGGTATTTACTTCATAACAATTACTGATTTTGGAAAAAAGACACCCCCTCAGTATTTTAAACTTTTGAAGCAATGAAAAAAGCAATACTATTTTTTACAATATTATCTTTTTTATCCGCAGCTAAAGCGCAAACTTTTGTGCCGAAAGATAGCATCATTGGCAACAATTTTTTTCAAGTCGAATTTTCCGAAGATAGCCGTTCGATGGTTTGGTGCGAACAAATTCCACTCACTTTAAAAGCAAAAGTGTGGTATGCTGATATGGATTTGAACACAGGTTTGCCCAATTTAACTGCCAAACAACTCATTGATACAATTCAAGGACAAGGTTGGCCTTATTGGGGGCGCGATAACGTCAGTCTTTTTTTTCTCATAAAAAATCAATTTGGACAAATCAAATATATCCGTCGAACGGGTGTCAATACGCTCACGACGACCAATTTAGGTACGGTTAACGGTGACGTAAAATCGTTATTGAATGTATCAAGCGACAGTCGAAAGCCTTATTTTTGGGTCAATTACACCGTCTTAAACGCTGATAATACGGGGAGAGACAGCCTATTCATATTTCGTTCGGACAATCCGAGCAACCGTCTTTTCATTGATTCGGAATTCAAAAACATGGGCGGTTCGGCGTATGAATTGACGTTTCCGCGTTGGTTGGCACAATCCGAAATTTTGGCATATCCGTTCAGACCCCTCAGTACACAGCCCGTTTGGGACATGAAATTTTGGAACGGACAAACCCGCACTTCTACCCAAGTCACGAACGATATTCCAACAAGTATTTTCAATCATCACGTGGACGATTTTCCTTTTACGTTGCCACAATTCCCCAATGATACTTTTATGTTTAGCAGTAGAGCTGCCAGTAGATTGGCGATTTATAAGAAAACGGGGCAGTTTTTCACGCAAACCCAGATTTATACTTCGCCGACTTCAATTCTACCAACAATGCTCACGTCTTTTGAACCTTTTACGATAAATACCAATAAAACTTATGGGGCATATCAAGTTTATTCGGGCGGGGGAATACCGGGAACGACGGCGGGGGAAATCTATCTAAAAGGCATTTTTAACGACACAATGCACCTCAAAATCAGTACAATCAACGGCGTAGCGGTTGACCCTGAATACGTTATCGGCAACAAAAAAGTATGGATTTATTATTACGGAAAACTCGTTGGCACAGGCTTTTTTGATTTACATCGCTGCGAAACCCCTTTGACAATTGGCACAACGGCAACGGAAAACCTGCATGAAAATAAAGTCGTCGTTTATCCAAATCCATTCACCAACCAAATAAACGTAGAAAACGCAAAGGATGACGAAGATTTTATGTTGATAAATGCGCTTGGGCAAACTGTTTATTTCGGTAGAAACATTAGCAATAAAGATTTTTCACATTTAAGGAATGGTATTTATTTCTTGACCATTATTGATTTTGAGAAAAAGACACCCCCTCAGTATTTTAAACTTTTTAAGCAATGACAATGAATAAAATATTACTTGCCGCAATAATTAGCTTTTACACAATTAGTTATTCATTAGCGCAAATGCCAACATTTAGCAACGTGGATTATGTCGGCAGAAATATACCACGCCAAAACATGGACATTTATGTGCCGGCGGGTTTGACTAAACCTGCGCCAGTTATTGTTTTTATACACGGCGGCGGTTGGTCTGTTGGCAGTAAAGGGGCTGCAAACGTGCCCTTTTTTCAAAAAAGCTACAATGCAGGATTTATTTGCGCCGATATAAATTACCGACTGTCGGGCGATTCAGTGTGGCCAGCTCAAATTGAAGATTGCAAAACAGCCATTCGGTTTTTAAAAGCCAATGCTCGAACTTACAATATAGATACATGTCGTTTTGGCGTCATTGGTACGTCAGCAGGTGGACATTTGTGCGCGATGCTCGGCACGACGGCGGATGTTGTGGATTTGGAAGGACGGCATTTGGGCTATCCGAATGTCAGCAGTCGAATACAAGCTGTTGTGGACTTGTTTGGGCCAACGGATTTTTTGAAAATGGACGGATATTATGCCGTTTCGTGCGGAACGAGTGGACTTTTGCACGAGCGCAATTCGCCCGAAACAGCGTTATTGAATATAAATGCACTTAGTAATTATCCTGCATTAGTCGCAACGGCAAACCCAATTACTTATCTCACACCAGACGATGCTAAATTTTTTATCATGCACGGCGGCTCGGATTGTACCGTACCGACGTACCAAAGTACACTTTTAGACAGTAATCTGGCGGCAAAAGGTATTAGAGCAGACACTTTTATCGTCGCAAATGGGCAAGGACACGGCGGCGCGTATTATTCAGATGCTACGCGAACCGCTTTGTTTCACAATTTTTTCATGAAACATTTGTCAAGACCTTGTACGGCAACAGAAACAATGGAAACCAATATTTCTAATCTAACCGTTTATCCAAATCCATTCACCAACCAAATAAACATAAAAAACACAAAGGGCTACAAAAATTTTATGTTGATAAATGCGCTTGGGCAAACAATTTATTCGGGTAAAAACATTTCAGCGCAAGACTTTTCACATTTGAATAATGGCATTTATTTCATATCCATTACTGATTCCGGGAAAAATGTATCCCCTCAGTATTTTAAACTTTTGAAGCAATGAAACAATATTTTCTCCTCATTTTGGGCATTTTTGTCCTCAGCAACCTAAATGCTCAATTCACAAAATCTTTCACCGCAGGCACCCGCGACGCAAACGGCAATTTTATGGGCGGCACCGAAATGCGCGTTTTGGCGACCCATAAAGGTATGCTATTCGGTGGTATCGAGACGTGGAAAGACGACACGACGGGGACTTGCGACCCGTTTATCGGCGCACAAATCATGCGTTTGGAAAACCCAACGGGACAGTGGAAATTGGATAAACATTTTAATACGTTTTTTCCCAATGCGATTGGTAGGGAAAAAAAACGCAACGAAGGCATCACAGCCTTAGAATCCGTCATATTCAAAAACGATAAAAACGGCGTAGCACTTGCCACACCCGACACTATTTTGATAGCGGCGGCAAGAGATTTTACGGGCGTTTTGTCCGTTTACACCCGTAATGACGCAACGGGAAATTGGACGGAAACGGTTATTGGAACAGTCCCCGTTGACACATCAGGTAGCACTGACAACGACGGAACAGTGCGAAGTTTTGCCCAATATCGGGACAAAATCACGGGAATTGACCGAATTTTTGCAGGTGCGCTACCCAACGGCATCATATCAGGTGCTTACGATGCCTCCCTCGCGGGAAAAATTGCGTGGCGCACCACGAATCCAGAATTAACGGGATTTGTAGGCAGACCGATGGCATTTTCCGTTTGCAACGGCGATTTGTATTGCGCGGTAGCCCCCTCAGTATGGCGGCGAAATGACGGCATTTCGCCGACTTGGACAGCCGTTTATACTTATCCTTTTACAGTTGCACCGGGCGGAAGTAGCGGTTTGAGAGGCCTGACGACCATCAAAAATCCGACGGGCGCGGGGCAATCGCTCATCGCAGCATTGGAAGGGCAAGTAAGTCGAATTTTTCGTATCACACCAACGGGAACGCCGCCTTTTGCAGTGACAACTGAATACGATATTGATACCGCCATGTCCAACGCATTTGGCACGGCGGGACAATATTACGTTGTCTCCAACAGTGAAATGACGTGGATTACTGAACCAACGACAGGCGATTCCGTCTTGTCAATCACAATTCAACATCATCCTGCAAACGTCCGCGATGACGCTTTCTATTTGTTGAGAAAACAAGTCGGCAGTACGATAACGTACGCACTGAAAAGGATTGACAATACCGTCTTTGCGCCGCTGACTATTTTAAACTCAACAAGGGCTATTGCAACTTCGCCTTTTAAAAACGACGAAAATTTTGTATTTATAGGAGGTTATGATGCAGATAATAACATATCTCATAACACAGCATACGTGTTACGCGCCAACAAATCCGCTTTTTTCAATCCCGTAAATAGTACACCGACAGCCGCAGGATTGAAGCACAAAGTCCTTATTCCTTCTTTGACGGACAACGGGATTGACAACAGTTTTGGCTACCATCAAACCTATCTGAATACGGCAAAAACGCCTTTAAACAAGTTGTTTTTATTCCTTCCTGGTTCAAATTCAAGCCCTTTTGGTTACGATGGAATTCAAAAATCGGCGGCACAACAGGGCTATCACGTCTTGGGTATTAGTTACAGCAACGCGACGATAAGCCCATTATGTGCCGACAAAAGCGATAGTTTATGTTTCGACAAGGTCAGAAATGAAGTCATTGACGGGACAGATAGAACAAATTTGGTGGACGTAAACGCCGCAAATGCCATCAACAACCGCGTTTTGAAAGCCTTACAATACTTAAATACACAATTTCCGAGCGAAAATTGGGGACAATTTTACACGGGTTCAACCATTTTATGGAAAAAAATTGCTCTTGCGGGACATTCGCAAGGCGGCGGACACGCGGCGTTGATTGCCAAACAAAAAGAAGTTGACAGAGTCATTTTATTCGCTTCGCCCAAAGATTATTTTGTCGCCCCGTTGAACAAAGCGGCGGCTTGGATTAATACCCCCTCAGTAACGCCGACGTGTCGCTACTATGCGCTCGTTCATCAAGCGGATAATTTGGGCTGCACACCTGCACAACAATTACAAATATTTTCAAGAATGCGGATTGACACATTTGCCACGAGTCCCACCATTTTTGAAAATAGTCAGGGCGTTTACAACAATAATCACATCATTTTATCGGCTTTGGCGGGTTTATCGGGCAATAATGCCCACAATATTGTTGCCGTTGATGTGGCTTCTGCCAACATTTGCACTATTCCTTACTTCACGCCTGCGTGGAATTATATGTTGATAAATAATAATTGCACGACGACCGACGTAGAAAATATTTCGGCAAATAATCGAGTGGTCATTTATCCAAATCCATTCACCAACGAAATAAACGTAGAAAACGCAAAGGGCGACGAAGATTTTATGTTGACAAATGCGCTTGGGCAAACAGTTTATTCGGGTAAAAATATTTCAGCGCAAGACTTTTCACATTTAAATAACGGCGTTTATTTCATAACCATTACTGATTTTGGGCAAAAAACACTCCCTCTGTATTTTAAATTGTTGAAGCAATGAGACAGTATTTTATTATTTTTTTTCTATCCGTCTGCATCGCAAATGCGGATGCTCAAACGTGGATTAACAATTATATTGCGGGAACAACCGACGTAAACGGGCAATTTATGGGCGGTAACGAAATTATGCAAATTGTGGCGCACAAAGGCAAATTGTACGCGGGCAACAGTTATTGGCAGGAGTTTGATACGGTTAGAAATCCGCGTTCTTGCGAGATTTTGCGGAAGGACAATACCAGCGCAAATTGGCAAGTGGATAAAAATTTCACCACGACTAATCTTCGTATTGGCGCAATGAAATCCTTTGTTTTTACCACAAATTATCTCGGTGCAGCTATGACGCCTGACACTTTATTGATGACTATTCCGAACGATAATGCGGGTATTTTGGGATTTTATGTCCGAAATGACGCGACAAATGCGTGGATTGGAACAAATTTAGCGACTTTGAACAGCGATATTAATTGCCGCGCTTTGGGTTTTCACAAGGCAGCTAACAACAATGTGAGTTACGTTTTTGCGGGTTTACAAGACTACGGCATTTTTAGTGGTCGCTACAATTCAGCTGTAACTGGGAAAATTCAGTGGACGCAAACGCCCGAATTTATTACGCCGCCAAACGAGCGCGTCATGGGTTTTACGGTTTGCAACGGCGTGATCTACGCTGCAACGAGCGACGGCGGCATTGGGCATATTTACAAAAGAAACGATGCAACAGCCACTTGGACTCTCGTAAAAACGACAACGGGCGGCGCGCAAGCGGAAGATTTGCGCGGTTTGTCGGCAGTGCCAAATCCCAACGGAACGGGCGAGGTTTTATGGTACAGTTGGAACAAAAAAGCGAGCCGCATTGACCCCCTCAGTAATTTTGCCGAAACGGTCGAATACAGCTACATTGACAGCTTAACGAGGCAATTAGGGATTGACGTCCAGTACATTTTGGCGGCACAACGACAACATGCCTGTTTTTAACCCCACAAACAGCTCGGAAGACGTGCGCTTGATTGGTTTTGAAATAAAATATGACCCGATAGCTTTGGCTTCAAAACCGCGTCCGAATTGGCAAGGTTGGGCAACGGATGGACAATATTACGAGCGGCGGCAAAGCGGCAGCACGATAACTTACGTCAGAAAATACATTGTTAATAACACGCCAACGATAAAAGACAGCTTGATAGCCACGCGAACTTTATGCGTGTCGCCTTTTCCGACGGACAGTAGTAAAGTGATTTTCGCAGGTGGGATGGACTGCAACAGCATTGCAATGAGCCGACAAGCGTGGATTTATCGAGGCGATTTTAGGGCCAATCCGTCAACGACAGTCAAATCAATTGTAGAAAAAAGCACCATCGTCGTTTATCCAAATCCATTCACCAACCAAATAAACATAGAAAACGCAAAGGGCGATGAAAATTTTATGTTGACAAATGCGCTTGGGCAAACAATATATTCGGGTAAAAACATTTCAGCGCAAGACCTTTCACATTTAAATAATGGCGTTTATTTCATAACCATTACTGATTTTGGGCAAAAAACACTCCCTCAGTCCCGATGGGTCGGGATTAAATTGTTGAAGCAATAATTTTTTTTTAAAACCTCGTCCGATGTACTCAAACCCCTTAGTATGGTAAATTAATTTTTAAAAAAAAGAATATGAAAAAATCTCTTCTACTTTTTCTACTGCTTGGAAATCTCGAATTGGCTACGGCGCAATCGAGTTATAATTTTTCCAACATTGACAATTTAATCCAAACCAATTTGCAAACTGCTTTCCGAGGCAAGGTTTGCGTGGCAGTAAAGCGCGGCGATACGTTGATTTATTACAAGTCTTTGGGTGGCTACGACAGCACTTCGACGGCTTTAATTGCTTCCGCGACCAAAGATATTTCAGCTGCCGTTATCCTCTCGCAAGCGGGCGATGGGCTGCTCAATATTGGTGATTCGGTAGGTAAATATTTACCCGTTTTCACGCGTTTTGGTAAAGGGAGAACTACGATTCGGCAAAATTTCTCTCATACGGGCGGCTGGGATTCAGACGGCGATTTTCACGAACGCGGGGACATTACGCTCGCACAGGCAGCGGACAGCATTGCCGAAAAAGTCGCTTGGCGGTATCAGCCAGGTACGCGTTTTAGTTATGGGGGTATTTCGATGCACGTTATCGGGCGCGTCGCGGAAGTTGCTGAAAACAAATCTTGGGATTCGATTTTCACCCAACGCATAAAACGTCCTTTGGGTATGAGTCAGACGGTTTATCAACTCATGCCGACCAATCCGCGCATCGCGGGCGGGATTGCGAGTTCGCCAAGTGATTTGATGAAATTTACGGAAATGTTGCTCAATAATGGGCGCTTTCGCGGAAAAGAGGTTTTGAAACCCGCTTTTTGGGAAGAAATGTGGCGCGACCAAACCAACAAAGCGCCGATTTTGAACAGCCCTTACCCTGCGCGTCCTGCCTACAACAATCCCTACAATACCGATACGATTCGCTACGGTTTTGGCGCGTGGCTCGATATTTACAACCCGACGACCCGTTTTCAAGAACAAATTAGCGGCGCAGGTGCTTTCGGAACGATTTATTGGGTCAATCGCTGCAACGGTACGACGGGGGTAATTTTTACAACTTCGACTTACACCGTAGTAACAAATACGGGTTTTCAAATCATTGATGCGGTCAATAATGCCGTCAACGCACGCGGTAAAAATTGTAATACAATCACTTCGATTGTACCGAATTTGATTCCCGACAATGCCGTTGTCGTTCGCCCGAACCCCGCTATTGCTGTTCTCAATATTGATTATACGCCCAATTTGACCCCTCAGTCTTTAACCGTTTTTGACCCGACAGGCAGACCTGTTTTGGTTCAAAAATACCATTTTAATAGCTTGAAAATCAATGAATTAGCACGAGGTTTTTATATTTTGAAAATTCAAGCTGCGGAAGGCTTGGTGATAAAAAAGTTTGTGAAAGAGTAGCGTAAAAATCCGAATGAGATAGTGGCAAATTCATTAAGATAGGAATTTTTTTACTTAAACAACGGTATTTATTTTTTAACAATCAATTTTGTGGAAAATAAGACCCCTCAGTATTTTAAACTTTTGAAGCAATAAATAGCCTTAGTTTTCCCCTTTTTAATTCACAAACGCTTAATTATCAGTTTGATAATCAAGCGTCTTTCTATTTCAAATTTTTTAATTCTATTTTAAAGATGAAAAAAATCAATCTTTTCTATTTGCTTTTAATGGCATTAATGCTACAAAACAATATTACAAATGCACAGGCAATCAAAGCGGAGTATTATAAAATGAACATTGATTTTGATGTTATAAAAAAAAGTGTTACTGCTAAAACGATTATTACGGCATTTAGCCAAAATAACTTGACGGATACATTAAAACTCATCTTACACAAAAACAGCACAATACAAAAGCTGAAAGTAAAGGGAAAAAACTGTAAATATTTATTTGCGGTTTCAGACAAACAAGCCAATAGGTATATGCCAGAATCAAGGGACTTGATTATCATTCCAGACGAAAAATTGAACGGAAAATTTACTATTGAAATAGACTATACAGTGTCATTAACGGCATTAAAACACAACACCAGTTCATTTACAAATGAATGGATTGCCTTAGCTTCTTACAGCTCATGGTATCCCGTGAATTTTGATTGGGGAAAATTTAGTTATTCATTGACCGTATCTATTTCAAAACCTTTTACTGTATCGGGAGCGGGTGAAATTAGTCAGCGAAATGGAAAATGGACAATCATACAGAAATCTAAAACTACTGATATTGTCATAATAGCCTCCAATATTATGCAATCAAAAAAATTCAAGGATAAAGATGTGACTATTTCAATGAATTATATTGGCTTTACTGAATTGAAGGCAGACTCAATCATCGCCAGCACTGTTCAAGCCTATAATTTTTATAAGACAATATATGGCGAGGTAGGAAAAGCAAATCTTACAATAACCGCAACGCCATTTAAAGGTGGAAATGCTTTTGCAAGGAAGGATTTTATTTATATGCAAACCAAAGGCGAAAGCTCATTTGAGATTAATAAAACGATAAGTCACGAGGTTGCCCATTTCTGGTGGAACAAAGCAAGTGTTGATAATTGGGAGGATTGGCTCAATGAAGGATTTGCGGAATTTAGTACGCTTTTATTTATTCAAAAATTTATTAGCGATGCTGCCTATTTAAAAGAAGTGAAAGCGTATCAAGAAATATCAAAACAAGTCGCACCAGTTTGGCAGATGAATAGAAGCGATAACAATGCCTCAATGATACTTTATCGAAAGGCACCCGTTGCGTTAGCCAATTTTAGAAATACAATTGGTGAAGAAGCATTTTTTAGTTTGCTCACATCAATCCATCGAGATAAAATCAATAATACAGTAGATTTATTAAAGCTTATTGAAAAAAATATTTCAAGTGTGGCTAAAAATAAAATGGTTGAACTTTTGAAAAATTGAGTGACTATCGGTTTGATAATCAATTGTTTGTGAGGTATTTACTTTTTAATACCCTTGACTTGATTATGGTATTTTGACCCTCTTTTCAATGAAGTTCATCGAAAAAATCTTTTTACTAAGGTAACGAGTAAAGGACAGTTAGTAATTTTGTGTCGTTAAAATAGCCCATTTTCTAATTTATCAATCACAAAATATTCAAAAAAAATTTATGAAAAATAGCCTTGTTATTTTAAGCCTTTTGTTTATTGGTACACCCGCTTTTTGTCAAAGCAAAACTTCGTCAAAAGATATTTTGTCACTTGAAAATCAAATAGTACAAGCTATTTTAGACAACGATACAGCAAGACTTTCAACCTTTTTGACAGATGATTACACGTTCACTGTTCCCGAAGGACATAATATTTCTAAAAAACAATTTATGTTGGATATGAAAACGTTCTGGCATCCAACGGCTATCATTCGGACGGAACAGAAAGTAAAAGCACACAAAAACGTAGCTGTCGTAACGGGCTTATCAACTTATAAATGGCGAGACAATAATAAAGATTTTTCAGCCCAAGAAAGATACAGCGACACCTACATTTTTGAAAAGAACAAGTGGCTTTTGATGGCAGCCCATAGCTCGGAAGAAATGCCAAAAGACAAGTCCATCTATGAAAATGAGGTTAAAAACACCGTTATGACCTTATGGAAAGCGTGGGAAACGGGCAATAAAGCCTTAGCTGAACCCATTTATGCCAATGATTTTATAGACACCGATTTTGAAGGCACGAGGCGCAACCGAAAGCAAGTGCTGGAATTTTTAACCCCGTTGCCAACAGATATGACCGCTAAAATTGTGCTGTCAGATTGGCATTTTATTGTAAAGAATAATATTGTTGTCGTGAATTATATAGGCGAAGATACCCGTACGAAAGGCGATAAAACCAAGGCTATTCAGTTCAGAGCAACTGATACGTTTGTTAAAAAATATGGACATTGGCAGATTATAGCGGGGCAACAAATTTTGATTAACAAGTGAAGAAGTTTTTTGTACCACTCAGTCATGCTTTCAGCTTGATGAAGCCAAAGGCATCATAGTTTGGGCTTTTTTTCTTTAAGATTCACTTTTTTCATCAAATTCCGTTTGAAATGAAAGCATTATTACCCATTGTCTTTTTTATGCTGCACAATTTTGCAACGGCTCAAACACTGCCAATGCTCACCAAAGCCCAAATGTATGCCGACTTTGACACGCTCACAATGGCTCTGACGCAGATAAATCCCCACGATTTTGTGCGCCGTAGCGTCAATAATTACGCACAATCGGACAGCATTTTGGCATTGCGCAAACAGATTGATACGATGTCGTCAACGGCTTCGTTTTTTTGGTTGGTCAATAAGGCTTTGACGTTTTGCCAAGACGGGCATACGTCTATCATGCGGAAACGCAATTACCGTTTTGTGGACAGTATTGACCGTTTAAAATGGCATTCTACGCCCGACGATACGTTGGCAATTGATGCCTATTACAAACTGTACACGACTACGATGAACAGTTATAGACTGAAATTGCCAATAAAATACATCAATGGGGCATACACAGTATCGGCGGCTTTTGAATATCAAAATATTAAAATTCCCAGTAATGCCATTTTGACCCAATGCGACAGCAAAGACATTTACGCTTACGTCAATACGCTCATGGGTACATGCGAAGAAATGCATTGGGATTTTGAGTTAAAAAGGTTTTATTCAGAGGAATTTACCCAATCCATAAATCACAAACCGACAGATAAAATTGCGCTCACTTTCAAGGCAAATGGTCGAGAAATAACCCATAAATTTGCTTTAAATGATACCATTCGGGTTAAAACGCCTTTGAAATACAAGCAAGATTATACCCCCTCAGTACACTACTTCGAGGAGGGTAAAATCTTGTATTTTCACATGCCAGCAATGCAAGATGGAGATTATTACCTGCGTAAAATAGACAGCATTGGGGCAGTTCATACATTTAAAAAAGTGATTTTTGACATCCGAGACAACCCCGGCGGCAGCGATTTGGAATGGCAAAATATCATTCGGCACTTGATTGATACGCCCATCGTTCGAAATATAATCCGTGGGGCGAATAGAAAAAATCCCCGTCGAAATAGGTTTGAATTGACGACCCCCCTCAGTATTTTGAAGCCCGATTTCATCAAAGAAGACTTTTATGAAGCCATTGATTATGGTTTGGATACCTTAGAGGTGGATACCAATTCACTGCGTTTCAAGGGCAATATCTACGTTTTACAAAACGAAAACTGTTTTTCATCGGCAGGCAGTTTGATTTCAACCTGTCAATTTTCGGATAAACTTATCAACGTCGGCAACTCAACGGGTTGGTTTGCGGGCTTTGGGGTTATGCCGTGGATTATGATTTTACCCCATTCAAAAATACTGTATTGGACGGAACCGCTTTTGGATTTTACAAACGCAAAAAAGCCCGAAGATTTGTTTCAAAACAGGATGAAAATACCCATAAAACTAACGGCAGAAGATTACACCCGCAAATATACGTATCCGAATGATTGGTACTCGAAAGAGTATTTATTTCAGTATGATACTGTTTTTAAAGCGGTGCTGGGGATGAAGGAGTGAGATATTTAGACTTTTATCAATCTTAAATCAATTTCTCTATCCACATACTGCCATTCTTCTGTTCTTCGTAATGACGATACGAGGTCTTCAAACGCATCAGCATCTTCTGGCGCATATTCAAACCAAGTTAAAAAGTCAAACGGCTCGCCAATATCACGGCAGTGATACAATTTACGGGCAATAGCGGGTAAATATTTTAGCCCAACTTCGGTATGGTGTGATTTTGCTTCAAATATTTCCCGTCTTTCGTCTTGTGCCAATGCCCACCAAGTGTCTGTTTTACGGATGGGAATAAGGGCAGCACAAGTTGCCAGTGGCCGTCCTAAGTCGGCTTGAACCGCATTGAGCTGTTCTCTTTCATTTTTTTCGGCGTAACGAACATTACTTGTAAATCCTTTTAATGTCCACACACTCTTACTTTTTTTGTTTTCTATCGAAGAGGGCGAAATGCCTAAATATGGAGCACTTTCTAATGACACTCCTTTTACTGTTTTTAAACTGATAATTTTCCATTGTCCTTTGTCACCACCAGTAAAATCAAAAAAATTATTTATCATATGTTTATTTATTTAAATGTTATTTTAACGCAACAACTAACAGATTTGATTAATTTTAGTTGAAAAAAAGATAGTTTTTTTGATTAAATGCCTTTTTTGCGCGCAAAAACACCACAAAAGGGTATTTATACTGCGGGGTATAAAAATTAAAGTAATTTCGCATTAAAAATAACAACATTATTATTTAATTTTAAAAAAATGGAAAATTTACTGCAAGAAATAAGAGCCTGTCAATTGTGCAAAAAATTTTTGCCCAATGAACCACGCCCCATTTTGCAAGCTAGTACCGCTTCTAAAATCCTCATTATTGGGCAAGCACCTGGAGCAAAAGTGCAAGCAACGGGCATACCGTGGGACGATAAAAGTGGCAATAATTTACGCAATTGGCTGGGTATTGACGAGCTAACGTTTTATAATCCAGATTTGATTGCTTTAGTACCTATGGGATTTTGCTATCCTGGGACAGGTAAGACGGGCGATTTACCACCAAGACCTGAATGTGCTCCTTTATGGCATCTTCAATTATTCGCTTTTATGCCGCAGGTAAAACTTATTTTATTAATTGGCCAATTTGCACAAAATTATTATTTGGGCGACACCGCAAAAGACACATTAACAGACACTGTTAATAATTTTCACGCTTATCTTCCTCGATATTTTCCGTTACCGCATCCTTCTCCAAGAAATAATATTTGGCAAGCTAAAAATACATGGTTTGTAACCGATGTTTTGCCTGAATTGAAAAAGCAGGTTCAAGTGATTATTTGAATACCCCCTCAGTATTTTTTGAAAAAACCGCATCAATTTCTTCTAAAGTATATCTCGGCGTAATATGTTGCGAGCAATTCCAATCATATGCCTCAATATCCAGCACAATAATGCGTTCAGGTTTGTACTTATAATCTTGAAGCATCAATTTTTGTGTTAAATCTGGATTCTCTTCCAATGATAGGACTATTGCCTTAGCATAAATTTTGAGCCTTGCTTTGTGTGAATACGATATTAAAAACAAGGATACTTTATCATTGGTCGCCATATTACCAACTGAAATGTATTGTTTATTGCCCACAAAATCCAAAAAAGCGACCGTTTTTTCATCCAAAACGCTTAAAAAACACTTTGGGCCACCTCGATGTTGTATATATGGAAATCCGTTCTCGCCCACAGTTGCCATATAGAAACTGTTACGGTCTTCGATAAAACGCACCTCGTTTTGACTTAATCCGTCTTGAACACCGTATTTCTCGGCTTTTGAATAGGTTTGACGACTACCAAATTGCTCTTGCAATTTTTTACTTGCCTCCGAAAAGGCTGTTTTATAATAATTCATCGTTTATTGATTTTTTATGGTTATCATTTAATTGTTCTAAAGCATCGTCCCACATAGTATCACCACATTCTTCGATGACAAATGGTACTTCTTCGCTGTCTTTTTCTTCCTTTTCGACAACTACTTTTTTAGTTTCATTTTCCATATTATTTTCTATTTATGAGCCTCGCAAGCCTTATGAATGCTTACGAGGCATTATTGAGTTTCATTTTTTTGAATAATAGCGGTCAGTAATCAAAGCCATAGGTAAACCGACCAAAGCGGCGTGCCATACTATTTCTAATACAGCCTTGGTGGTATTGAATGGTGCTTGAGGAATATTTGAATTAGGCAAAACCAATAAATTCATAACCAACCAAATACCCACACCAAATACCAGTCCAGTGACTATAACATTCTTGCTCAAAAGCGGAATGCGAGGGTAAGCCCAATAAAAAATAAAAGCCGCCACAAAAACGATAACAAAATGGTAAATAAGCCCTGCAAAAGCCATCAAAAGACCACCACTAAAGGCTTCTTGCCCGTGAATACCACTGGCGATGAACTGCAAAACTTGAATCGGATTCAAGCCAAGTAACAGAAAATAAACGATACAACCCGCCAATGCATCTAAATTGCCTGCTATGATTGTTGACCAAAAAAGAGTTTGAGTTGGTGTTTCGGTTTTAATAAATCCTGTTGAACTACCTTGTTTTTGACTAATTGCCATGATTTTGAAATTTAAATTATTAGAAAATGAACAGACAGGTCTGTTTTTATTTGCGCTTAAAAAAACCGGGAATGCCGTTTTCTGTAATTTGAGTCCAAAGGCGATAATTTTTAAAAATTATAACAGCTTTTCGACAATTCGCCGCGTTGTTTCAATCGTCCACATTTGCTTATAGACTTTGCTGGTCACCATTGCCCCTTCAAACAAAATATAAAGTTCATCGGCGAGACTTTCTTTTCCGATAGGTGTGAGGATTTCAGCAAATAACGCTCGAATTTTATCCTTTTGGCCTTGAATCAATGGTAAAATAGTTGCATTGTTTTGTGGTATCTCGGCCGAAACATTTAAAAAATGACAACCATTGAAGCCCGTTCCATCCGAAAAGTCGACTAAAAAATCAAAAATACTCAATATTTTTTCCTCAGCCGTTTGCTTTTGATTTGTGATATTTCTTAAAACTTCATTCGTACTGACGGAAGTCCTTAGCAAGTATTCTTTAAGCAAATCTTCCTTTGAAGAAAAATGAGCATACAAACTCGCCTTCGCAATCCCCGCTTCCGCAATTATCTGATTGATACCCGTCGAATTATAGCCTTGTTCGTAAAATAATTTGGCTGCGGTATCCACTATTTTTTTTCTCGTATCCATATCATTTCTTTAATTATGATACAAAGGTATTACTATATTTTTAAAAAACAAACAAGTCTGTATGTTTTTTATATTTTTATTTATACCCCTAAGTTCTTCGCTCTTTATTTAACACAACAACACTTGACTATCGGGTTGATAGTAAAGCGTTGTGAATTTTTACCCCCTCAGTATTTTTCCCTTATGAATGTCAATTCTGAACATTGAAAAAAAGTAAAATGTCAAGTAATCTTTCATTTGCAAAAATAACCTACCTTTGAAACGGGAAAAATTGATAATCAATATGCGCTACGACTATACAGATAATGATAAAGCTATTTTCAGATTGAGCGTGCGTGAATCGCAACTGCAACGCACGTTTTTTAAAGAACGGTCTGAACTACTTTTGGCAATCGCTTGGAACAGAGGTGCTGATCAAACCGTTTTTATTGATGAAGTGCCATTGGTTTTTCCAACTAATTATTGTTTGACTATAGTTGTCAATCAGTCTTATCGTTTTGAAAATCCGCAGGACGTGGTACTGTGGCAATACAATCGTTTGTTTTATTGTATTGTTGACCACGACCACGAAGTGTCTTGCGTTGGCTTCCTTTTTTATGGAACGGAAGGCTCAATGTTAATTCGTTTAAATGAAAAAGAGGAAGCCAGTTTTGCTTTGTTACTGCGTGTTTTTGAAGAAGAATTTAAAGAAAAAGACACGATACAAGGCGAAATGCTGCGGGTTTTACTCAAACGCCTCATTATCAAATTGACCCGCTTGGCTAAAAGTCAATATATCAGTGAAAGCACATCTCAACCCATTTTCGATACAATTAGGCAGTACAGTTTATTGGTTGAGAACAATTATAAAAAATTGCATCAGGTGCAAGAATATGCTGATTTGATGAATAAATCGCCTAAAACGCTGTCAAATCTATTCGCTTTGCACCAACAACCCAGCCCTTTACAAATTATTTCTGACCGTGTCGCTTTAGAAGCCAGACGGTTGTTGATTTATACCGATAAATCAGGCAGTGAAATCGCCTATGAATTGGGATTTGAAGAGCCCGCACATTTCAGCCGTTTTTTCAAAAAGTCAGTTGGGCAAAGTCCGAGTGATTTTAAGGCAAGTCATAAGCTGCTTGTTTAGTCTGTACAGTATCGGAAAAATAAAGTCATGTAAATGAAAAGATACCCCCTCAGTATAGATCATCAAAATTCATAAAAACATCATGGAAAAGATAACCTCCTATTTCAAAAACATCGGTTTTGCCAATGAGCATTTGGACAAAATCCTCAACGTATTCACGTTAAAAGACTATAAAAAAGGTGATTTTTTTATCCAAGAAGGTAAAATAAGCAAGCATTTGGGCTTTGTAGAAATTGGTATGTTTCAATACTACGTTTTGAAAGAGGGAGAGGAAAAGACCACTTATGTCTCCATTGAAAACACATTTATTGCCTCATTGTTGAGTTTTATCAATGAAAAACCCGCACGTGAATCCGTACAAGCCTTGACCGACGGACAAATTAGTTTGATAAGTAAAACCGACCTCAAACAATTGGTAAACGACATACCACAATTTAAAGATTTTTATATTGGCTTGTTGGAGTCCGCTATTTGCGGCATCGACGATACCCGCGCCGACCTTATTGTATTGACTGCCGAACAACGCTATGAAAAAATGCTTAGCGACGAACCCCACCTTTTACAACACATTCCGCTACAATATTTAGCGTCTATTCTCGGCGTCACGCCCCGACATTTGAGTCGAATTAGAAAAAATATTCGCTAAAAATCATTAATGGACATTTGTCCAGTATTCCCAAAACGCCGCCCCGCACCTTTGTATCGTCATTAAAAAAATAAGACGATATGAAAAATGTAATGCTTTTTGCAGCGCTATTTTTAGCCACCCCTCCTTTGTTTTCACAAAGTAGATTCTCAAATCACGAAATCAGTATTAACGGATTTCGAAATCCTTCTATCGGTTTGGAATACCGATACCACGCCGTTTCGGTTCATGCAGGCTACTATCCGACCAATTTTGAGTCGGGCGTAACGACCGAATTCATCAAAACGGGGCTTACTTACTGGTTTTTGCCCGTCGGCAAGAAGCAAAATCCTTCTTCCTTTTACGCTTCTCTTTCCTACGCTCGTGGCACATCACGAGATTACAAAGACAAAAACGCAGCGATTGGCGAGCTGGGTTTTAGGTGGATGATTTGGAAAGGTATCAACTTCCGAATTGGCGTGGCTGCATTGACAGCAAAAGGTGAAAGTGTAAAAATTAACCCAACACCTGGCATCAATTATTCTTTCTTTTTTTAACTTAAAAAATAACCAAAATGGAAAATTTCTCATTTAAAACAGAGAAAACTATCGGTATTTTGCTCATTCTTGGTGGATTTTTACTCTTTATCCCCTACTCTATTTTGAGCGTTACTTTTGAATATCCGATGATTCTCCGTCAGGATACAGGAGTGGTTTTGACCAAATTTCACGAGGGCGGTAATGCACTCATCTGGACGTGGTGGGCATTTGCAATGGTCGGTTTGCCGTTGGTGGAAGCCAATATTTTGATTGGGCAAAAATTGGAAAGCAAGTTCTATTTTATCCGTTGGGCAACCTTTCTGGGTGTTGTTGGCTTGATTATTCAAATGATTGGTTTGTTGCGTTGGACTTTTGTCGTCCCTGTTTTAGCCACTAATTACGTTAATGGCAACGAAATCGTTAAAGAGACGGCGAAAATGGCGTTTCAATTGGTACATCAATACGGTGGTGTTGTCTTAGGTGAACACATCGGGCAACTGTTTACAATTGCTTGGACAATTATGATGACTTCAGCTTTTTCACAACTCAAATTACTCCCAAAATGGGTTATTGGTTGGGGTTATGTCTCGTCGGGCATTTACCTTTTAGCTCAAACTGAGCTGTTTGTAACCGTCATGCCGCATATTCCTGTAGTGGGTTTGGCAGGTTTAATCGGCAGTTCGTTGTGGTTGATTTGGTTGATTATTGTGGGTTTTAAGTTTTTAAAAATGAAAATCGAATAAGTGCCCCCTCAGTATTTTTAGGAAAAATAACATTTCGGGAATAATTGGTAAAAACTTAGGTAAAACGGGTAATGTTTGAGGTAAATTACACTCCCATCTTTGTACTATCAAACAGCGAAAGCGATTTGAGACAAAATCATTTCAAAAATTTTAAATTTTAAAAAAAATGACACAGTTCACAGTTCCAACTCGTTCAGAAGTATCAGTTAACAACCAAGCTTTTTTTGATAACCTTCAAAAAGGCTTAGGCTTTGTTCCCAATCTCTACGCAACATTTGCGTACAGCGAAACCGCTTTAGGTGATTATTTAACACTTCAAAATCGAAAAAGCAGCTTAAAAGCCAAAGAGCGTGAAATCATCAATTTGGTCGTCAGCCAAGTCAACGATTGTATTTATTGTCTTTCAGCGCACACGGCTTTGGGTAAAATGAACGGCTTCACAGACGACCAAATCTTCGAAATCCGCAGTGGCGAAGCCTCATTCAACGCTAAATTTGATGCCTTGGCAAAATTCGTGAAAGAAACGACCATCAATCGTGGCAAACCTTCATCGACGGCAGTGGATTCACTTTTTGCAGCAGGTTACGATAAAGCCAATTTGGTGGATATTCTAATCGTTATTGGCGACAAAATAATCTCAAATTATTTTCACGGTATCACGCAAATCCCCGTTGATTTTCCAGTAGCACAACCTTTGGAATTGGTGGAATCGTAAAATTTCAATGCGGCTATGACAGAAATTGATCTCCCTTTCGAGATGGCCACATTACCCTACTCTTCAGTATTTTCACCTTTCTAACCCACAAATGCTTGATTATCAAATAGATAATCAAGCATTTGTCGTTTTACCCCTAAGTAATTTGCATTATCTTTTCGTGCGTCGCCTCAACACCATACCGTATTGCCGCCTCAAGTATATCCATATTTATATCTTTCAGCGTTTTGAACTTAATGCAATAGCCACTCACACGAGCCTTGCCAAGTTCTTTTCCATACGTTTGGGCTAAGTATTTCTTATCTTTAATACCCATTACATAAACAGAAATGCCCGTCGTGTTGGCACTCAAACCAATTTGATAAAATTCTCTGGTAGTTCCATCAGCATAGTGTATATTGTAGAATCCATAGCCTATATTAGGATTTGAAACCGTTTTACCATCATTGTTTTTACCATCCAAGAACCATAATTTACAGTCGGACATGAGTTGCAGAAAGACTTGGTGCAACGCTTGCAAATCGCTGCGTTTTGGTTCGGCTTGACTATTGATATACGCTCTGATTTGTTCTTCTACGTTCATATCAAATTACGATTTTTGCGATAACGTTGCCAATAATTCTTCAAGGTTTTTCATTGTCATAGTGAACCCTTCCTTGAAGCCCATTTCAATCATCTTCTCTAAACGGGTAAGGGATTCATTGTAAATCGTAATACTGACTTTTGTCGTCCCGTTTTGTTCGCTGAAATTGTAATCCCACTCCGAACCTGGCAATTCGGGGTTCCCTTCTTTGTCGGCAAAAGCATTGTACATTTTGAAATTGGTTTTTGGCGTAATGGAAGTATATTCCTGAATTGACCAACGCTCTTGCCCTTCTGGGCTTACCATCGCATACATTCTTTTTCCCCCAACTTCAAAATTCATATATTTTGTTTTCGACGTCCAAGGTTTCGGTGCGACCCATTGGTCCAGTATTTCTTGTTTGGTAAAAGCGTCCCAAACTAATGAAAGGTCGGCATCAAATTCTCTGTTTATGAATACCGTTTTTGCTGTTTTGTCAACGGCAAAATCAAATAGCAAATCATTTTTCCCCGCCTT
Source organism: Saprospiraceae bacterium (assembly GCA_031424515.1). Taxonomy (GTDB): domain Bacteria; phylum Bacteroidota; class Bacteroidia; order Chitinophagales; family Saprospiraceae; genus JAAFJT01. Next base: position 6,128 of record JANPHO010000021.1, on the reverse strand, counting down.
GCGGGATTTCACTTTGTTCAACATTTTTTCTGTTTTTTAATTGTTAATAATACTTCATCAAGTTGGTTGAAACGGGTTTCCCAAATCGTCCTGAATTGTTCAATCCATTTATCAATCTCTTTCATTTTTTCAATTTCAAGGGAGTAGTAAATTTCCCTGCCTTGTTGTTCGGGTTTAATTAATTCACATTCAATGAGGATGCGTAAGTGCTTGGAAACGGCTTGTCGGGTCGTGTCAAAATGTTCCGCAAGGGCATTGGGTGTCATAGCTTGCAGGGCGATAAGCGCGATAATTGCCCGTCTGGTCGGGTCGGCTATGGCTTGAAAAATGTCTCTTCTCATTTGTCTGTGTATTTTATTAAGAAACCAATCAGTTGCAAATATATATGCAACCGATTGGTTTCTCAAAATTTTTTGATGATTATTTTGAAAATATCTCCCCCCCTCAGTATTTGTGCTTTTTTTAATGAAAAAACGCTTGACTATCTATTTGATAATCAAGCGTTTGTGGGTTTTATACATACTCAGTATTTTTGACCTTTCGCATAATTATTACTCCCAAAAACGACTATTTTTATTAATGATTTTTAGGAACAAACTCGGTTTAATCCGTGACCCAATCTGCAATACTTTGACAATGCCAATCGGAATTTCAAAGGTATCATTGGCGAGGGCTTTAAGGCTTTGTACAGCGACTTGTTCGGCAGAAATACCCTTATCGGTTTGCCCCCGTTTGTCTCTTGCCCCTCGGTCTAAATCGGTATCTACAATGGGTGGCAATATTTCAAAAACCTTTATGGGCGTTTGTTCGCATTGTTTTCTTAAAGAAATAGAAAACGAGTGTAAAGCTGCTTTTGTTGCTGAATACACGGGCGTGATAACCAAAGGCACAAGCCCCAAACCCGATGAGACATTGATGAAAGCGGCTTCTTTTTGTCGGGCAAAATGCGGGGCAAAAAGTGATGTCAAATGAAAACAGGCTTCCAAATTGATACTCACTTCGCTATCGCCGTTGAGGTAATGGGCTTCGCCTTTCAAGAAATTAATTTCCCTTTGCATCCCTGCATTATTGATTAAAACGTTGATATTTGGGTAGTTTTTCACGCAAAAATCGTATAAATTGCGTCTTTCTTCAAGGTCGCCCACATCGCATTGGCAGATAATGAGCGTAGGTAAAAGGCGTTTGGCAGCTTCCAATTTCTCTAAGCGTCTGCCACAAACGATGACCGTGTTGCCCTTATCAATGAACGCTGCGGCTAAGGCTAAACCAATGCCCGTTGCACCGCCCGTTATTAAAATTGTATTGTTGGTGAGATTCACTTTATTGAGCGCTTTTTAAAGGTGTGCATAAATATTGACAACCCGTCCGTCAGGGTCAATTACTCGACCAAACCTTTGACCCCAAAATGCGTCCCATGGTTCGGCGTAACTTTTATAGCCAGCATCTAAGAGCCGTTTGTAAATCGTATCCACTTCGGCTGGCGTATCCACAAGGAATTGTAGGTTCATACTTTGTCCTATAATAGGTGTTTTAAAATTAGGATCGGCTTGTTTTGCGGCGGCTTCTGCTAAAAAACCCAATACAATGCCACTCGGCGTTTCGTAATCCACATTGAATTCTGCATCCAAACCTTCTGGAATCGGCAATCCAAGTGTTCTGTAGAAATGGAGAGTTTTGCCCATATCGGCTGCGATAATACCTATTGTCTGTAATGTAATTGACATTTTTTTTAAATTTAATAACTGCGAAATTGCCCTACAAAGGTCAGTTTTCTTTTAGAATAGAACATTGTTATACATCAACGTTTTTGAAAGTGTATTAAAGTTGTGCTTTTAGTCGGCTCAACGTTGCAGGCGTTAAACCCAAATAAGAAGCGACCAATTTATTTGAAATGCGAGATAAAATAAAGGGTTGATATGTCAAAAGCCATTGTACTTTTTCAAGGGCTTCCAAACCTTGAAAACCATAAATCCTCTTTTGAGCCGTTATGAATGCAAATTCCAAAATTTGACGATACAGGAAAGAAAATTCACGAGTGTTGTCCACCAATTCATAGAAATCAGCCCGATTAATTGCTAAAAGTTCAGAATTTTCAACTGCTTGCAGATACTCAAAAGCAGGTTTTTGGTCAATCAAACTTGGTAAAGCCGTACCAAAACTGCCTTCAAAAGCGAAATAACGCGTTCCTTCTTGTCCTTCTTTGTTGATATTAAACAATCGGATACAGCCTTTATTTACAAAATAGTAATGCTTACAAACATCACCTTCTTTTAGCAAAAAGGTATTGCGTTTGACATTCAAAGGCTTGAATTTGGAAAAGATAAGATTGAGCGTTTCCTCATCTGTTTTAATTCTGTCCGTTATGTATTTTTGTAGTTGTTCATACATTTTAGAAATATATTTGTAGTGCAAAACAGCATTGAGGGATTTTTGTTTGCAGATTTTTTTTACCCTGTCAGTATTTGAATGATTTTTAAATAAAAAACGCTTGACTATTGGTTTGACAATCAAGCGTTTGTGGGTTCTGCACCCCCTCAGTATTTCAAGTATTTTACACTAAAAAAGCGTCAATTGGTCATTTTTAGGTTTTTCAACAAAGCCCTTCACCGTTCTGCCGCCATATTGCCAAGAATTTTGACGTTCATGTTCCAGAATTTTATTAAAACTGCCTTCTTCGTCTTCATGTGGTGTAAAATTTTGTTCGGCTTTTTGAGCCAATTGCGTGAGCTTTTTAATAGCTTCATTTTTATCATTGTCGCCCAATTTGGCTTTCGCAACCGATGATTTTAAGGCTTCAATGGTTTCGTCATAAATCCGAGTTGGCACGGGAAACGATTTCGCATTTTTGCTGCCGTGGGCAAACGCAAAACGGGCGGGGTCGCTAAATCTGGAAGGCGTGCCGTGTATTACTTCACTGACTAAAGTTAGCGATTGCAAAGTGCGAGGACCTAAGCCGTTGAGCATCAATAAATCCTCAAATTTGTTGGTTTCGTTTTCTTGGGCTAACCACAAAATGCTGCCCAAACGTTTCAAATCCACGTCTTTTGCCTTGATATCGCAGTAAGTGGGCAAGGTCATGTGCGGAATTTCTTTCAAAATACTGAGGGGGTTCTCTTTCGTGATATTGAGAATTGCCTGTTGGGTTGGTAGGGCTAATCTATCCACCAAGTTCAAAATAGTACCTTGATGTTCGCCACAAATCGCTGTGTGTGGCTCTTCTACAAAGGATTTTAGGTTATCCGAATTCCAATGATACCGTCTTGCGGTGGACGTTTCGCCTTGCATACCTTGTTGAATGACCGACCAATCTCCTTTGTCACTTACCACAAAACTGTGCAAATACAGCTGAAAACCGTCTTGAATAGCCGTATTATCCACCTTTGCGCTTAATTTTGAGCAATGCGCTAAATAATTACCGTCCAAACCCGTTTTATCGCCGACCACTAAAAGTTCGTTTGGTGTTTGCATACTGTCCTTGCCTTTGCCCCCGCATACGTACAAGCCAAGCTCTTTTGAGTGCGGATTGAGTGATTTTTTCAAAGCACTCATTACGGCAGTTGTCACACCTGAAGAGTTCCAATCCATGCCAATGACTGCCCCAAAACTTTGAAACCAAAACGGGTCGGACAATCGGCTCAAAAAGCCTTGTTGCCCATATTCCATGACAATCGCCTCCACAATCGGAAGTGACAATTTGGTCATTCTGTCGAATAACCAACTTGGGATTGAGCCACCCATGAGGGCTAAATCGGCTGAGCCTGAACGTTTCATATTTGCCCTTTTTTGATTAATTGTTGCTTTTCTTTTGCCAAAAAGTCCGTAACGCCTTGCACTTGCTTATCAATATCCTTGATTTTTAGGATTGAAAAAATTAAAGCCCGTTTTTTACCATCGGTAATTTTATCATAAATATCCTTCAAATTTTCATCTTGCATCAACAAAACGGTCAGTACTTCTGGCACGTCAACGCCAAGGGGATTTGGGTCTTCTTCAATCTTGAAATGCACGAAACTCCCTACTTTTTTACCCAATTGTTCAAGATATTTACCTGCGATAATAATGAAAAAATTGCCGTCGCCGAGGTGATTTAAACCACATTGATAACTGATTTTTTCATCCAAATGACACACCAGACGAGTATGCCGCTTGCGCTCAAATTGGTTGATAATATCCGCTTCAATCGTCAGATAAAAGTAACCACCTTTGATTTTTTCTAATTGACCAATGGCTTGTTGCCCTGCGTGAACCGTCAAATAATTCATTTACCGCCTTTTTTATTAAATTCTTTCCAAACCAATAAATACTTGACTGCCAATGATTTATGTTCGCCCCAAGCTTCGGCAACGTCCAACATTTGGGCTTTCAATTTCACATTTGGGTTCAATCCATATAGTTTGACCATGATTTCTTTTAGATGAAAATCATCGTAAGGAAACACATCGGGACGCTGCAAAGTGTAGAGCAAAATCATGTCAATAGTCCATTTGCCAATGCCTTTTATGGACGATAATTTTTCCGCAACTTCCGCATCATTTAATAAAGTCCAATCAATTTTGTTAGCGTTAAAAAAATCAATAGTTCTTTCAATAGTTTCCAATTTACCAACCGCCAGTTTTACATTAGCAAAAGAGGATTTTCCAAATGCGTCAAAATTCTCCAACGTAAGTCTTTCAATATTAGCTGATTGTAGCATTTTTTGAAATATCTTTTTGGTACTTCGGTAATGAATTTGTTGCTCCAAAATACAAGACATAAGGTCGTGAAAGACATCGTTTGTTGAGACGATTTCGGGCTTTGGGATGGCCTCAATAATGCGTTTTAATTGGTCATCAGCGTCGGATAAATATTTTTCAGCTATCATATTTTATAATAAGTAGTTAGGCTAAAATAATCGACAATTTTCTTTTTATTCGTCAAAATCGTCTGCTTTCAATTGCGTTTTTATCAACACTTTGACGTAATGCCGATTGCGGCGTTCTTTTTTAGCGTCCGACCTTTTATCATTGCGTTTGTCTTTGACAAGTCGCTCCAAGTCGTTCAAATCTTCGATTTCTTTTACGTCATTGAGTGATGTTCTTTTAGGCATAACATGACACTTTTTAAAAACCTGTTTTAGGATATTTTATAAGACATTTTAATCCAATTTAAAACCACCGTTGTCAAGTCCTCCAAATCGGACAAACGGACGTGAACTTCGTATTTTCCCGACCATTCCACGCATTTAAAAATGGGCGGTGCATCCGAAAAATCAGCTCGATAAAACTTAATATTCAAGACCTTTTGCATCGGTTTGGCGACCAAAAACGTTTTTTGATGCGTAAAAACGACGCAGTTTTTGGTAGCACTAAATAGTACGCCCTCCCAATCCATGACCTCTAAAAGTAGGGCATCAAAAAGGTCGGACACTATCGGCTGCTTGCCTTCAAAAAGTGCTTCTAATTCAACTTTTTCGCAATAGTGCCACTGGTTAGGCGTGCGTAAAGTGCGCTCACATTTTGGACAAATCCACATATTTAAAGGTTGATTTTAATCTTGTTCTAACACTTTAAAGACCTTTTTGTTTTTTAATGATGTGCTTACCACCTCAGTATTTTGCCCTTTTTTAAATAAAAAACACTTGACTATCGGTTTGATAATCAAGCGTTTGTGGGTTTCGTACCCCTCAGTATTTTTAAGGTTTATAAGCTTCTTTTAATCTTTGAAGGGTCTTTAATACAAAATCGTCGTAGTTTTTTAACGTATTTCTGTTTTTATCGTACTCTTCTAATTGTTTTACAATAAAAGGTACGTAGATAAATTTGGTATCTACATATTGTTGAAGGCTTATGTCCATATCTTTAATTATTCCTATTTTTTTACCAATCATCACCTCGCCTGCTCTTACAAAATGTTCATATAGGCACTGCGTCCAGACTGGGTAACTCATCTTCGCCATATCTTCTTTTATGGGTTTAAAGAGGTATTCGGTGGACTAAATCAAATCATTTGGGAGTTTATCAATAGCAGGATTGACAAAAGAATGTCCAAATTCATGTACTGAAAGCCCTTTGATTTTTTCAGGATAGTCAAACCCCAAATCCATCTTGTTTTTATCCAACGATACAAAGCTGAATGGGCCGAAGGTATTG
>JANPHO010000020.1:0-2300 GCA_031424515.1 Saprospiraceae bacterium | reverse complement strand
AGCAGTATCATCATTCACTACCTTTATACCCGCTCATTTTTCAAAAATGGCGATATTGAGCAAGATAAAATATTTGCTTATTACTTGGGTCAGGCAGAGAAACATTGGTTGAACAAATCCATTTACGAACAAGGCTTGATTGCCCTCGCGTTGAAACGTTTTAATAAAGGTGAAACAACGGATAAAATTGTGAAAAGCCTTAAAGAAAAGGCCATAAATAATGAGGAATTGGGCATGTATTGGAAATCGGAATCAGGCTATTTTTGGTATCAAATGCCAATAGAAACGCAATCGCTGATGATTGAACTTTTCAATGAAGTCCGCGATGAAAAAGCTGTTGACGACCTTAAAGTTTGGCTTTTAAAAAACAAGCAAACCAATGCTTGGAAAACCACAAAAGCCACCGCAAGTGCCGTTTATGCCCTTTTAAAAACGGGCGACAATTGGCTTTTGGAAGACAAAGATGTATCTATTTCATTGGATAACAAGCCTTTAGATATATCAAAAATGGATAAAGAAGCGGGAACAGGCTATTTCAAAACCACTTTTAAACCAGAAGAAATCACAGCTTCACTGGGTGATGTGGAAGTCACAAACCCGAATAAAGTCGTGGCTTGGGGTGCGATGTATTGGCAATATTTTGAAGATTTGGATAAAATCAAATCGTTCAAAGACACGCCTTTAAAAATGGTAAAACAGCTTTTTAAAGAAGATAATACAGATAAAGGCAAGGTACTCTCCCCCATTACGGATAAAACGGCTTTGACAATTGGCGATAAAATCAAAGTCAGAATCGAGTTGCGGGTGGATAGAGACATGGAATATGTACACATGAAAGACATGCGGGCATCAAGTTTTGAGCCAACGAATGTGCTAAGCAGTTACAAATGGCAAGGCGGCTTGGGCTATTATGAAAGCACGAGGGACATGGGCACGCATTTCTTTTTTGATTATTTGCCAAAAGGAACTTATGTATTTGAATATCCGTTGGTCATCAACCACAAAGGGGATTTTTCAAATGGCGTAACGACTATTCAGTGCATGTATGCACCTGAATTTACTTCACATACTGAGGGGGTACGGGTTCAGATAAAATAAAAAGAAAATTAGATTCATAAATGAAACGCTGGTGAGGTTTAAAGGCTTCATCAGCGTTTTTTTTGTTAGGAAAATAATTCAAAAAATAATTTCCCTTTTTAATTGGCAAAACGATTTCTATTCATAAATTTGTAAAAAGTGACATAGATAAAATACACCAATTGAGGTTTTTAAAAATATTATACGATATAACTAATTGATAATCAATATTTTAAACTTCAATAAGGAATACAAAAATATTCATATAATTTCATTTTCATCAAGTATAATTCGTTCTAACTTAATCATTTAAATAGAATTCAAATAATGTGAATTCAAAATCATTTAAAAGATTAAATTTAATTTAAATTCGTTATGACAATCTTGGCAACTTATTGCATTTTTATTTAATTTTGCCTTGATATTTGTTGCATCAAATAATTTTAATCATATTTATTTAATGATAAAATCATAGTAATCAGTTCAATTTATAAGCGATTTAAGCTATCTTTGTTGCACTGAATAATCCTAACTGAACGCTCCTATTTTAAATCTCCACTCACGCAAATTAGCGCTACAAAAACTAATTTTCTTTTCCTTTTCCACAAAAACTAAAGTTTTACCGAGCAAATCTACCGATTAATATTGAGTAGGCTTACTCATCGATTCTATGCTTTACATATACGTGATATACTGCTACAAACTCATTGTGCCATTTTTTATCATTTTACTTTACTGAAGAATACAAACATTACTTTGAATTTTAATCATGAACAGAATTAACCTATTTCCTAAGCAGTTACTGCTTACGCTTTTAACTATTTTATTGCACTCATTTAGTTTTTCGTCGCTTTGGTCACAAGCACCTTATTGTACACCTTTATATACTTACTCATGTGATCTTGATGCATCAGGGGCGGGTACATATATAAATAATTTTACATTATCTCTTGGTAATACCAAATTAATTGACGATGCTTCTGGATGCAATAATTCGAATAATTCTTCGGGTAGTAATACAAATTACTCATATATAAGTATACCTACTATTGTAAGTATCGGAACGACATACAGTACAACTATTGCATTTAAAGCAATAGTTGGGGGCTCTTCTACTGATGTTGATGCAGGGTATAAAGTATGGATAGACTATAATCATAATAATACATTTGAAGATATAGAATGTTGCACATCCGGTTTGCTAGCAGAGTCAAAGAATTTCA
>JANPHO010000019.1:0-5395 GCA_031424515.1 Saprospiraceae bacterium | reverse complement strand
CGAAATTTCGCAATATTTTACATAAATTCAGTTAATTTTAAAAATAAAATTCATTTTTAACTATATTTTAGAAAAATAAAAAAATGAATTGAAATAAATTTCAGAAAAATATGCATAAAATAAGCGTTAAAAACGGTGAATAAGTTGGCAGTGTAGCGATATTTTCTCATTTTTAAGATTATTATCTGTTAAAACAGGGTTTTAAAGAATATTTTTAACCCAACAATGCGTTTAAAAACAAATTATTCTTTTAACATTATAAAAATGCGCCCGATTTTTGATATGTTCCTTTTATCTTATTCAAAATGAATTATATGAAAAAAGTGCTAACCAAGCTATCTTACTGCTTGATTCTTTCTCTCCTTTTATGGGTTCCTTATACAATAAAGGCTCAAAACTGTAATACTCTTATCTTGGATAATCGAGTAGTGGGCAATACCCATTTTTTACGGGCAACCTCTACCACGATGATTCTGAGAGGGGATTATTCGTATAGTTTAGAGTTTTTTAACGATGAAAAAGGCGTACAAGCGAGGATAACCTCTAAAAACACCATCGAATTAAATCAGGGCGATGAATTGATTTTTGCGGATGTCAATAATAACCGAAAGACCTACCGGTTTGTGAATATGAGTGATGTCATCGGACCCAAAACCTATCAAAATATTCTTCAACTGGATATGGCAGCAATGCAATGGTTCACTGAAAATGTGGTGACAACTATCCACATTTTAAGTAAAGCAACTTACGAAATGCGGAAGTTTACTTTACCCGATAACCGTCAAGCAGAGCTTAAAAATATTGCAACTTGTTTTAATCAAACCCTTGATAAATCCAAAGTAAAAAACGTCACCATCAGTACCGAAACGGCTGGATTCAAGCCGTCGGCTACTAACCCAACCCCCTCAGTAGGTGGTGGTACTAAGCCTGGCAATCAAGCGCCAGTGGTAAAAAAAGCCAGTATTAATGAGCTGAATGACCAAGAACTGAATGATTTACGGAAAGAATTGGCTGAAACCAAAGAGAAAATCCGCAACGAAATTCAAGCTGAAAAAGAAAGAGGTGTAAAAGAGAAACAAAAGATACAAGAAGATGTCTTATCCACTCGCCAGTTAGGTGAGCAAAAGAAGGCTGAATTTGCAAAAGAAGTGGTGGAAGCGCGCCAACGTTCGCAGGTTTTGATTGATTCGGCGATGAAAGCCAATATTTCAATCATTACAGAAAGCCAGAAAAAAGCGAATGTTGAAGTAGAAAAAATCGCTAAAACTGTCGGTGAAGCCCGTGACAGAGCCGCTCAAGAAGTGCAAAAAGCACAACTTGAATCCTCAAAAGAAGTAGCCGCCGCTCGTGAAAAAGCCGCTGTTGAAATAAAAGCAACAAAAGAAAAACTCGACGAAGCTAAGCAGGAATATGCCGATGACATCTCCGCTGCGCGTGAAAGTGCTACCTCAGAGCTCACTAAAATCAGAGCTGAAGCCCTCAAAATGGTGGAAGATGCCCGCAATACCGCAAAAGTTGAGCGTGAAAGAACGGTGGAAGATGTGACTACATCCAAGAAAACTGCCGCTGAAATCATCATGAAAACGCAAATTGATGCGGCGGATTCGGTATCCCGCATTCGTGAAAGAGCCGTCTTAGAACGACAAAAAATAGCATTTGACCTTGCAGAAGCCAAACGCAAAGCAGCAGAGGACAAGTCTATTATTTCACAAAATGCAGCGTCTGAAGTAGCCAATATCAAGGAAAATGTCGCCAAACAAAAAGAAGCATCGGCGGTAGAAGTGGCTCAATCGCGCAAAAAAGCGGCTGAAGTAATTTCTGAAACCAATAAACAAGTGGCTTCTGAAAAAGATCGTGCGCAGTTGGTTATTGATTCCGCTCGTCAACAAAGTGCAAAAGAAGTCATAGCCAATCGTGAAAAAGCCTCGGCAGAAGTAACTAAGATGCAAGATGAATTGCAGAAATACATTGCCCGCGTAAAAGCAGGTGCCGATAGTATTAAAATGGCTTCCGTGAAAGAAGTGGAGGAAGCTCGAAAAAGAGCTGCCGATGAAATAGCTAAAACTCAAAAAGAAGCGACAGTTCAAGTCCAAACTGCGGCAACAAAATCCAACGAAGCCAAACAGAACTTTGCAAAAGAGGTGAGCGAATCACAGACTGTCGCTCAAAAACGGATGCTCGAAATCCAAAAAGAAGCGGAAGCAAAAATTGCTGATGCCAAAAATAAGGAAAAAGAGCTTTTAAATATGACGGCTAAAGAAGTTGTGGATGCCAAGCAACGTGCTGTGACTGAGGTGGTAAAAACACAGGAAGCATCCGCACGAGAGATAGCTAAAATTAAAGAAAAAGAAGCTAACGAAGCCCAAGAATCAGCTAAAAGGGTCTCCGAAACTAAGAGAAATGCCGCTGAAAATATCTCTAAAATCAGCACTGAAGAAGCCGAAGCAGTGAGAACTGTAAAAGAAAATGCTGCAAAGGAAAAAGAGAAATCTGCTTTAGAGGTCGCTAAAGCCCGCGAAAACGCTGCTTCATTGGTAAGCCAAACTACTGATGCTGCTCAAAAAGAAGTCAAAGCCATTCGCGAGCAAGCCTCGTCTGCCATAAAAGAAGTAACGGATAATGCAGAAAAACAAAAAGCAGATATCGCCAAACAGGTAGTTGATGCGCAAGATAAAGCTAAAGTAGAGATGGAAGCTGTAAGAAAAGCATCAGCGGATGAAATCGCCCAAATCCAGAAAGATAACTCAGCTAAAAAACAAGAGTACGCCAACGATGCTGCCGAAGCCCGCCGAAAATCGCAGGATGAAATCAGTAAAGCTCAAAAAGAAGCTTCTGACGCCCTCTACCAAGCTAAGCAAGATGCTGCTGCTCAAATCCAAAAAGTGAAAGAAGATGCTGCTGCGGAAATTCAACGCCTTAAAGAAGAAGTGAAAAAGCAAGAGGAGATTTTGAAAAAAATCAAAGAGGAAGCGGATAGAAAAAAAGCTGGGAATTAATTAAAAATCGAAATGTCAATAATAACTTCATTTTTTATGTAAAAAGAATTCTCCAAAAGTTTAAACCTTTTGGAGAGTTTTAATTTAAAAAACAGCTTTTGAACGATTTGATACTGAGGGGGTAAGTTTACCCAAACCACTCATCTCTCATTTCAACGGTAACACGCTCATTACTGAGTAAACGTTTAGCAAGCATATCCACTTTTACCAATTCATATTCTGAAAAATACTTGGCTGCCATGATTTTACCTTGATAAAAATCTGCGTCAAGTGCAGAATCAGCGTTTAAGGCAGTTTGAGCGACATCGGCTTGTCGCAACCATTGCCAAGCAATAGCAACTACACTCACCATTTCAAGGTAAAGCGTAGCATCTGCTAAATATGCCTCTACATTTAAGCCTGAAATTTCTAATAAATGATTAGTCACTTTTTGTACTTTGCCAGAAGCTTTTGCTAAATCATTGCACAAAGGCTGTAATTCAGGGCTATTATAGGCTTTCTCAATCGTTTTTGACACCTCAGACCCAAATAATTGAGCCGCTTTTCCATTTTTCATCGTCGTTTTTCTACCCAATAAATCTATGCCATGGATAGCTGTAGTGCCTTCGTGAATGGGATGAATACGCGCTTCGCGATAATATTGCTCCACAGGAAATTCAGTTGTATAACCCGCTCCGCCATGAATCTGAACGGCAGCCGAAGTAGTCAAGCAACACATTTCAGACGGATATGATTTGGCAATAGGCGTCAAATAATCCAAGAGTAAAAGGGCATTTTCCTTAGTTTCACCTTCTTCAACGTGCCCAATATCCGTCAAATAATTGCAGTAACATAAAAGAGATAACGAGCCTTCCACGACTGCTTTTTGAAAAAGTAAAAGCCGTTTTACATCAGCATGATTAATGATGAGAGTTTGCGGTTTTGAAGGGTCTTTTTCACTAATTTTTCTGCCTTGCGGACGTTCTCTGGCGTATTGTAATGAAGCATGATAAGCCGCTGTACCAATAGCCACAGCATTCATACCTACCCCCACTCTGGCTTCATTCATCATTTGAAACATATAATTCAAGCCTTTATGCGCTTCACCGACTAAATATCCATACGTATTATCATTTTCACCCATCATTAAATGCGCAATAGGTGAGCCTTTATAACCCATTTTATGATAAATCCCAGCCGATAAGACATCATTGGGCTCTAATTTCGTATCATCAGTCAATCGTTTTTGAGGAACTACGAAAAGTGAAATCCCTTTTACGCCCAGAGGTGCACCTTTAATGCGGGCCAACATGAGGTGAATGACATTATGACAAGCATCGTGATCACCGCACGAAATGTATATTTTTTGACCTCTAATTTTATAAACACCCGCCTCCGCCGTGGGTATTGCCGAGGTTGAAATATCAGACAATGAGCTACCCGCATCGGGCTCTGTCAAAGCCATCGTGCCCTGCCACTCCCCCGAAAACATCTTTGGAATATACGTTTTTTTAAGTTCGTCTGAGCCAAAAGTGAGGATTAGATTAGCAGCTCCCGCCGTTAAAAACGGAAAAACACTGGCAGAATAATTCGCTGCTTGCAGAATAAAAGTTGCTGCATTCAATACCGTTGCGGGCATTTGTTGTCCACCGTATTCATATTTAAATGGCGCGCTGATCCAGCCATCTTCCCCAAATTTTTTAACAATTGCTTTCATGCCTTCATGAACACGGATTTTACCATCCACAAGCTGTGGCTCATTTCTATCCATTTCAGTGAGCAAAGGAAAAAGCATCTTTTCAGCAATTGAGTCTGCTGCTTCCAAAACCATATCGAATGAATCTCGATTATGGTCTTGAAAATAAGGGTATTTAAGCAAGGATTCAGCATCAAGCAGTTCGAAAAGCTGAAATCGAAGATCTCTTTTTGAATAATACATAAGCCAATTACTATTTTTTACTTTAAAAAGCATGAAATACTGAGGGGCCTAAAAGTAATAAAAGTTTGACTTGTAAAATATAAAATTTGCAATTTAACATCTTAGCGCTGAGCAATATTTAGCCACGGATTTCACTGATTTCCTAATTGTTTTATTAAAAAATCAGCGTAAAATCGGTCTTAATCAGTGAAATCAGTGGCTAAACGGAGCATTAGCGACTATCTCCTACTCGATACATATTTCCCCAAGCCAATCACCCGATCAAAACGGCTGCCAAATGGGCGATAATAGACCAAAACGGTGTATTCATTCTGTGTTTCATACCAATCACCTTCCAAATCTGAAGCGTCATAAGCCTTTTTTCCTTTCGGGACAGTCACGTAAATATAGTTGTAAAACCCTTGTTTTAACTGTACTGTGCCTTCATACATTTGCTTGGCAGCATTATAATCGAGTTTAAAACGGTCGTCAATTTTCCAAT
>JANPHO010000018.1:0-2228 GCA_031424515.1 Saprospiraceae bacterium | reverse complement strand
TATTTCAAGTATTTTAAAACGAAAAACTATGAAAAATACCACAGCCATTCCTCGCATGGCTTCCGTTGATGCTTATCGAGGCTTTGTGATGCTCTTGATGATGGGCGAAGTTTTATCATTTGCAAAAGTCTCCAAAGCATTGCCCGATAGCGGATTTTGGAGTTTTTTAGCATATCATCAAGACCATGTGGAGTGGGTTGGCTGCGCATTGCACGATATGATTCAGCCGTCATTTTCGTTTTTAGTGGGGGTGGCATTGCCGTACTCTATGGCGAGTCGGATAGCGAAAGGGGAGTCCAAGAACACGATGATATTTCATGCTTTAAGAAGGTCTTTAATCTTGATATTATTGGGCATTTTTCTACGCTCGATGCACGCTCAACAGACCAATTTTACCTTTGAAGATACTTTGACACAGATTGGTTTAGGCTATTTTTTCTTGTTTTTATTAGGTTTTACTAATTTAAAAACGCAGATAATTGCCCTTATAGTGATATTGGTTGGCTACTTTTTAGCTTTTGCTGGCTTTCCTTATTCGCCATCGAATTTGTACTGTAATTTTGGTTATGAATTACTGGGAGTTCCATATGATTGGGAGCACAATCTCAGTGGCTATGCAGCAAAGTGGAATAAAAATACCAATTTTGCGTGGTATTTTGATAGATGGTTTTTAAACCTTTTTCCTCGTGAAAAGCCTTTTTTAGCTAATAGTGGTGGTTATGCAACGCTGAGTTTTATACCCACGCTCGGCACTATGATTTTAGGGTTATTGGCGGGTAAAGAATTAAAAAGTGAAAGCACTACCCATGAAAAAATTAAAAAATTCGTCATTTGGGGTACTGCGCTCATGGTTTTAGCGGTGATTTTACACTTTTTAAATATATGCCCCATCGTAAAACGCATTTGGACACCGACTTGGACGCTTTACAGTGGTGGTGGGTGCTTCCTGTTTTTAGCGTTTTTTTATTGGGCAATTGATGTTTTAAAAACCCAAAAATGGTATTTTATTTTGACTGTTATTGGCGCTAATTCAATAGCGGCTTACATTATAGCGCATACAATTGATGGTTTTATCAGCAAATCGCTTTTTATACATTTGGGACAAAACTACGCGGCGTTTTTAGGTACGGCTTATGCGCCATTGATACATGGTTTTTGTGTCCTCTTTTTTGAATGGTTGATACTGTGGTGGATGTATCGTAAGCGGATTTTTATTAAAATTTAAGAGAAAATCTTGAATATTTGACACAACTTGGTTCAAGCTCTAAACTTGAACCAAGTTAAAATGAATCGAAAATGAAGTATTTTTTCATATTTTTTATATGCTTTTTACCTGTTTTAAACTCAGCGCAAACGGCTAAAAAACAACCCAATATAGTCTATATCTACGCAGATGATTTGGGCTACGGGGAGCTGGGTTGTTATGGTCAAAAGAAAATAAAAACGCCGAATTTGGATAAAATGGCGCGGGAAGGTATGCGTTTTACGCAACATTACGCCAGTGCGCCAGTGTGCGCGCCCTCTCGCTGTATGCTGATGACGGGCAAGCACAGCGGACATTCGTATATCAGGGGCAACTATGAATTGGGTGGTTTTGAAGATGATACTGAGGGGGGGCAAATGCCACTGCCAAATGATACATACACTTTGCCAAAAATGCTCAAAAAAGCGGGTTATACAACAGCACTCGTTGGTAAATGGGGCTTGGGCATGAATGGCACAACGGGCACGCCTTTGAACCAAGGTTTTGATTATTATTACGGGTATTTGGATCAAAAACAGGCGCATAATTTCTACCCAACGCACCTCTGGGAAAATGATAAATGGGATACTTTGCGCAACTCTTACATATACGTGCATCGCTCAATTGACTCTTTAAAAGCCACGGATGCCGATTTTAATGCTTTTAAAGGGAAGGGTTATGCGCCCACTAAAATGACCGAAAAAGCCTTAAAATTTATGGAAAAAAATGCTAAAAAGCCCTTTTTTCTTTATCTTCCGTATTCGCTTCCCCACGTTTCGCTGCAAGCACCCGACGAAAATGTGCAGCAATACATAGGTCAATTTAACGAAAAACCTTACTACGGTAATAAGGGTTATGCTGCCACAAAGTACCCCCTCAGTACCTATGCCGCGATGATTACTTTTTTGGATACTCAAGTGGGGATTGTGATGGATAAAATTAAGGCGTTGGGTTTGGATGAAAATACTATTTTTATGTTTTCAAG
>JANPHO010000017.1:0-10227 GCA_031424515.1 Saprospiraceae bacterium | reverse complement strand
CTATGACAATGGCATCGTAAGTGTTCTTTTTTCGACTGTCTATATTTAAATTTGCCATTCTTTAGTTTTTAGTGTGTAGTTTTTAGTGTGTGGTGTGTAGTTTTTAGAACAAAACATGTCTAAACACCAAACACTAAAAACTAAACACTATACAGGTACGCAACCATAAAAATGCCCTGGAGCCATTTCGTATTTATAATAATTGACCATGACGTACTCGGAAGTAGTATAGCCTTGAATTGTTAAGTTTTTTATTGTCTTCAAAAACTCTTTTTGTAATGTATCTTCGGCAGTGGCACCTCCCCTCAGTCCAGAGTTAGCCGAGATTTCATTCTTCAATATTTCCTCCTTTTGGGGAGTGATAAGCCTTATGAAGGATTGATTATAAAGCTGTTGTGCCGTTTTTTCAATAGTATCTAAACCTATTTTAAAATCTTCTTGTCCTTTTTTTTCAAAACAGTCCACCACCATTTTTTGAATAAAGTTTGGGACACCCAACGACTTTGCACCAGGTTTCTCACCTTCAGGAATGATAGTGCTGACAATATCTATCAGCAAATCTTCTTGTACGGTATTTAAAAATGGAGATGAAAGGGCGACCGAATGCGGTGTCCAACTATTTGCCCAAGCAGGTAAAGTTAACAATGCACCCAATGAGGTAGCTAAACTTTTGATGGCGTGTCGTCTCTTCATTTTTTAAAATAAGTGTCAATAAGACAATTAAAATATATTTAAAAATAAATACTCGAGTATTTATTCCGACTGAAATAGTATCGAGTACAAATAGGCGTTTAAAAACAATTGACATTTTCAGTCGGTAATTTTAGCCTCTTACTTACAAATGGTAAAGGTTTTAAGTTCAAAAATAGGAAATAATATGTAGAAATATAACCTAAGTCAATTAATTTAATTTCTTTTTTAGATAAACTCACAAAATAATGGTTGGTACTGCACGAATATTAGTGTTATTTAGTTTTTAATAAATGGGCTTTTTTTGTCCATGATACTGAGGGGGGGTAGTGGAAAAAGTGGTTACCCGCCTACAGTTCTGCCAATATTAGGAATGGCTTTCAACGATATTATACCTTTATTAATGGCTCTCGAAAAATGCGTCGCTTCCATAGAAATGTAATCGTCTTTTTTAATAAACCTGGGCACTGTAAATATTTATCCCATAGTTATCAACATCACTACTAAAAGCTAAAATAGAGTGGCGATTATTATCTTTTTCATTTGCACAAAGCTTTAAAATACTATCATGAATAATCAGAATTAAAAGATAAAAAACACGGTCAATATTTGAATTGACCGTGCAAAACTATCTAAACAAATTATTTGTATGAAAAACTATTACTACTCTTCAATTATCAAAGTGCTTTTGTGGCACTCAGTAAGTGTCAATAAGACAATTAAAAAACCAAGCAAAAAATATATTCAATTAGGGACAAAGTAAAAAATAAACTACCCAAATTGACTATTATATTTTCTTTAATCAAGGCAAATTTTTTGAGAAATAATCCATTATTTAAAAGAAATTTAATCCCGAGTACTCGGGAAGTAAAGGAAATAGAATTGTTAAGTTGGGTAGTTTATTTTTTACTTTGTCCCTTAAGCCCTTTTTAAAAGCTGAATTTTCAAATGCCGCAATTGAATATACCAATCAATCGCTAATTATTGCACTTATTGAATTCAAAAAGGAGAGACAAATGTCCGTTATTTTAAAATAGCTGTTGTGTAGAATTCAAGTTCAAAAATAAAAAACATTTTCAATAAATGTAATCGATTGCATAAAATTTAATTTCTACTTTCATCATATCTTCCAAATATTAATTTATATTTTAGGATATTTATATTACCTTTGTTATAAGAAATTATTGAAAAAATGACAAAAATGCTTTCTTTTACTTGATTTAATCTCCAAAATATCACTTTTTGGTTTTGGACTCAACGTAAAAATCATTGTTCAGAAGGTATTTTAAAATTTTATGTTTAAGTAAAATTATAAGACAAATAGCTTTATATTTAATGCAACTGATTGTATTAAATATAGACCTTTTGTATAGAATACTGGCATTTATGGGTAAAGAGATCACTATTTATGATATAGCCAAAGCACTGAATTTCTCAGCTGCTACCGTCAGTAGAGCCTTGAATGACCATCCAGCCATCAATGCTTCCACTAAAAAAATCATTGGCGAAAAAGCCAAGGAATTGGGCTATCGCTCCAATAAATTTGCGAGCAACCTGCGGAAACAAAAAACCCATACTATTGGGGTGATTGTCCCTCGCTTAAATTCTTATTTTATGTCAACCGTCTTGGCGGGCATGGAGAAAGTAGCCAACGAAGCGGGCTATAATTTAGTCATTAGCCAATCGCTGGAATCTGAGAAAAAAGAAATTGTAAACGCTAAAACCATGTTTAACAGCCGTGTGGATGCACTTTTAGTCTCAATATCCTATGATACTGAGGGGTTCAGCCATTTTCAAGCTTTTATTGATAAAAAAATTCCAATCATCTTTTTCGACCGTGTTCCCAATATCCACAATTGCACCAATATCATTATTGATAATATAAAGGCAGGATACGAAGCCACTAAGCACTTATTGGAGCAAGGTTGCACCCGCATCGTACACGCCACGGGCAATCTCAAACGCAATGTGTACGCCGACCGTTTAAAAGGCTACAAGCAAGCTCTCCTTGAAAAAGGCATTGAATTCGATAATAATCTTTTAATTGAAACTGATTTGAGCGTGGACTCTGGGGTAGAGGTTACCAATAAAATACTCAAGATGAAAGCCCTTCCCGATGGACTTTTTACCGCCAATGATTCTTGTGCTGTGAGTGCTATCAATATGCTTAAAAAAAATGGTATTCGAGTGCCATCTGATATAGCAGTGGTTGGTTTTAATAATGACCCAATCGCCTCTGTTATTGAACCCAACCTCACCACTATTCACTATCCAGGCAAAGAAATGGGTGAAATTGCCGCTCAAAGTATCATTAATCACCTCAACGGCTCTTTAAATATTTCACCAACTAACACCATTATACTGCGCTCAGAATTAATCATTCGTGAATCTTCCTTGAAATAAGTTTTTGAAAATTTATTGTTAAATAAACATAATCCTTATTATTGAGGATGCGAAAATTTGAAGATTCGAGGCTTTGAAAGTCATATACTCGAATCTTCAAATTCTCAAATTCTATAATCTCCCATTTCTACTTTATCCGCCGAATGGCTTCCCGACGTGTCAAAGGTGGAAGTTTATTTTTCTCCACAAAATCTAAGACTGCTTGGGGGTTGATTTTCCCGTATTCCCTTAAAGCCCAACCAGATCCTTTTTGAATGAAAAATTCTTTGGAATCTGAGAGCCGCAAAACGTAATCAAACAGCATTTCAGCATCCGTTTTATGCTTATAATATCGTTGGAAAGTAATCGCCATCCGTTGCAGCCAAATATTATCCGAAGCCATCCACCCCTCAGTAATCGGCTTAATTTGATGTGGAAAACGCTCAAAATGTAAGGCAACAAGCTTTGCCAACCAGTCCACAGAATCCCACCACGATTTTGTCAGAATCATCTCTTCTAAAAATTCGATAAAATCCACTGGTTCTTTTTTCAAAGTTTTCTGAGTCATTTCTATCGCCATATAATGCCATTCTCGTTGAGGCTCTTCAAAGCACATACGTACAAACTCTTTCAAATCATCGCCTTCAAATATACCATTTTCCTCAAAAAATGCTTTTGAAATGCCCAACCAAACGGGTGCTTTAATCCCAAAATAATCAAATTTGTGTTTCATATAAGCCATTTGACCCAATGCTACTGAGGGGTCGCCTTTTTCTCTCAGGATATTTCCCAAAAGCTCGGTATATTTATTAATTGTTAAATGTGTTTTCATTCTATACTCTTTATCGAACAATATAAGTGAATAACCGTTTTTAAAAAAATAATTCATTAAAATATGCACTTTTTTTTTAAAGTAACACGTTAAAATTACTTATTAAAAAAAATTAGCATGACTTTTGATTTACATTATTTTATATGTGTTAATTATGTTTTATTATTTGCGAAAAATAAAATTATATTTTGCGTTTAAGTAATTACTCTTTTATTAATTCTTAATAATTATAATTAATTGAAATTAAAATAAATTCTATTTTTCAATTCTAGAACAGATAAACAGGACTTTATTATTTAAAAACATTTCTTACCAATTTAAACACGGCAACTTATTGAACGGCGATTCTTACATCCAAAGCAGCACACACAAACTTGATTTTTTTATTTTTATTGACCATTTAAAACCGTTCAATTATGAATTTATTAGCACCTGTTTCAACTATTATGAACCGCGACTTGCACGTCGTTTTACCCGACGACCACATTGGTCACATAAAGGATATTTTTGACCGAAAACGCATCCAACATATTCCCGTGGTAAGACACGGGCGCGTGGTAGGCATCATCAATAAGCAAAATTTCCGCGGTTTTTATGAAGGCTTGAGCAAACACGTTGAAAATAAACTGATGAGCCAAAGCCTTTTGCGCCTACACACGGCCGAAGAAGTAATGACCAAAAAGGTTTTTATGCTTGAAACCCATGACCGAGTGAGCCTCGCGCTTGAAATGCTCAAAGAAAATATTTTTTCTGCATTGCCCGTGGTTGATGGCGAAAAGCTCGTGGGAATTGTCACATCTTTAGATCTTATGAAAACATTAGCCAAAGATAAAGTCATGGAAATGGACTACAGAATTATCTAAAAATGCTTCCCAAATAACCAATTTGCCGACATAAACTCCTTTAAAAGGTATTCATTCGAAAAGAGTGAATACCTTTTCTTTTAAAAAACAATGTCACTTTTTATGACAATATTCATTTGATTGATATCGCCTTTTGTATTTATTATTGACCTATAAAAGCATTAGAAGCCTTTTAGGTAATGTGCAAACTGATTTCTTACAATTTTTAATAACAAATAAATACATCTGTTCCCATGAACCTTTCCGCTCCAGTTTCCAGCATCATGAGCCGTGATTTACAAGTAGTTTTGGCTACTGATTATGCCAATTTGATTGAGCATTATTTCACTCGAAAAACAACTTCTCATATACTCGTTATGAAACAAGGTAATGTCCTCGGCGTTATCAGCGAGCAAGATTTTCGCAACTTTGTCATTTCATTAGGCAAGCGTTTCAATAACCGTTCGTTGGCAAAATCCATGTTGAATATCTATACTGCCGAAGATATTATGAATAAAGAATTTTCAACAATAGAGCCTTCTGATAGCATCGAAGTTGCCCTTGAATTATTGGGTGAAAATGTTTATTCTGCCCTTCCTGTTATTGATAGAGGCAAATTTGTGGGCGTCATCACCGCTAATCATATCGTTAAAACCCTTTTAAAAGGCAAAGTAGTCAGCATGTTGACTCCTCGATTAGCGTAACTTTTTAAAAAAAATACCTGATATTAATTAATAAGTCGCCTCATACTGAGGGGGTGAGTAAAAATATCATTTTACAAATAAAACCGAATCAATTCGGGGTAAATTATGGTTCAAACATCGCCAAGTATCACCGTCATTTTCAGAAATATACAAATTCCCCGTTGTCGTTCCAAAAGCCAATGTAGAGCCCATATTGTGCAAAGAATGCCTAAAAACTATATCAAAACAATGGTTTTGTGGCAATCCTTTGCGCAATTGATGCCAAGTTTGTCCTCCATCTTCAGTCCTGCATACACATAAAGCCAAATTATGAGCCACCCGCATTTCGTCACTGATTGCGGGTATCACCCACGCCCGCAAGGGGTTTTTATTATCAATGGCAAGCGCAAAACCATAGTGCGCAATGCCCATTTTATCGCTCATATCATCCCAATTCAATCCCCCATTTGTACTCCTAAAAATACCACAGTGATTCTGTTGCCATAATGTCATTGCGAGGGACGAAGCAACTGAGGGGGTCGTTTCACAAGCCAATAAAAGGTGTGGGTCATGCCCAACCTCTACATCTGGATTGGGCAAATAAGCCGCTTTCAATCCCTTATTCCGTGGATGCCAAGTTGCACCACCATCCACCGTTTCAAAAACACCCGCACAACTCACAGCAATATATACATGATTACTATCCAATGAGTCAACAACAATCGAGTGAATAAAAGGCTCGTCTTTACCTGCTCCAAACCATAAATCGTGTCGAGAAGGATGATTCCAAAGGCTTTCAACCAATTGAAAAGTATTGCCACCATCTTTTGAATGAAAAAGCCCACCCGGTTCAGTGCCGAGCCAAAGCTCATTGGGGCGGTCAATGCCACCGTGCGCCATGCACCAAATGAGTTTTAAAGAAGCCTGTTTTCCATTTTTTAAAAGCGCAGATGATGGGTAGCGGGGCGCAGCGACTTGCTCCCAAGTAGCACCATTATCTTTGGAGCGATGCAATTTTTGACCCCAATGCCGATGTGGTAATCCCGCCCACCAAGTGTTCGTCCGCTCGTCCACATATACCATTGAAACAGGAAAACCGAGAAAATGCACGGCGCTGACACGCCAACTGCTTGCCTTTTTTTCGTAAACAACTAAGCCTTTCGCCGTACCTAATAAAAGTTTCATACAATTATTTTATCACGGGCGAATGAATTCGCCCGCTATTAATACTACCCACCCGATAATGCTTGAAAAATCAGAATTTCCTCTTCCCCTGTAATCTCATCCATCAAATTATCACGGTCGGCAATCATTTTATCACCTATAAAAATATTGATATGATGCCGCAAAGCCCCATGCTCATCCACCAAATAATCCGTCATACCGGGGTACGAATCATTGAGCTGATTGAGGATTTCAGCCACCGTTTTGCCCTCAATACTGAGGGGGTGCAAATCAGGATAAAACCTTTTGAGAGCAGATGTAAAATTTATAATTGGCATAGTCAAAACGTAGCGCGGAACTCCAGTTCCGCAATTAACTTTTATTTTTCTATGTGGAACTGGAGTTCCGCTCTACAAAATCAAAAATGTTCTTACTTTTAACTGTTAAAACATAAAACATCAACAATTGATGCGTAAATGATGTTTTAAACTTGTCATTCTGAGCGCAGCGAAAGAATCTGAATAATATACATTTTAATACAGATTCTTTCGCTGCGCTCAGAATGACAAGTTTAAAACATAAAATCAAATATACAAAATGAAAGAGTTTTTAAGTGAAATAAATAACTGGATATCGGAGAAAAAAACTTTTGCGGTGGCAACTGTCATCCAAACGTGGGGTTCTGCGCCTCGTCCCGTTGGCTCATGCATGCTCGTGAGTGCCGATATGGAGATGATTGGCTCGGTTTCGGGCGGTTGCGTGGAGGGTGCTGTGGTGCGAGAAGCCATCGAAGTGTTAAAAACGGATATCCCAAAATTGCTTTCATTTGGTATCACCGACGAAGAAGCTTGGGAAGTAGGCTTGAGTTGTGGCGGAGCGATTAAAGTTTTTGTTGAAAAATTCATTGGTCAAAATACTGAAAATGACCTTAAAAGTTGGGAAATACTGAAGGGGTGCTTGACTGATAACGAAGGTGCGACTTTGATGATTCACTTGAATGGTCAAAACAGTCAACACGTTTTAGTACAGCCCAATAGCAATACACCCCATGAAACGGTTTCTGAAACCCTTATTGCGGAAGCCCAAAGAGCGTACAGTGAGCGTAAAAGTCAAGTGATTGAAGTGGGTGAAGACAAATGGTTTGCCCAAGTTTTTCCGAGTAAAGAGCGTTTAATTATCGTCGGAGCGGCGCATATTGCCGTGGATTTGGTGCATTTAGCACATTATTTCGGTTTTGAAACGGTGGTGATTGAACCACGAGGCATTTTTGCTGATAAAACGCAATTCCCAACGCCACCCGATAGCCTTTTCAATGATTGGCCCGCCGAAGTGTTGCCCGACATGACTTTGGATGAAAATACTTTTGCTGTCATGCTCACCCACGACCCCAAAATTGACGACCAAGCTTTGGAGATATTTTTAAAACATAAATTAGGCTATATCGGTGCATTAGGTAGTAAAAAAACGCATGAAAAACGCACCAAACGTCTGACTGAAAAAGGTTTTTCGGAAGCTGAAATAGCCCTCATTCATGCGCCCATTGGCGTGGATATTCGAGCAAAATCCGCTCGTGAAATAGCATTGAGTATTGTGGCAGAATTGATAAAGGCGAAGAATAAATTTCTTTAAATTGAGCATTAGATTAGGGAAATCTTAAAGATTTCCCTAATCTCAATTAATAAATTCATTCATAGCATCCCAAGCCAAAGTAGCACATTTCAAGCGACCTGGAAAGTCCTTAGCGGCGGCAAAAGCAGTAAGTTCTTCGTCGGTGTTTTCAGAAGCATTTTCAATAATTTTAAAATAATCAGACACCAAATTAGCAATTTTACTGAGGGGTTGCCCTTGAATATGTTTCATCAAAACGGATGTCGAAGCCTTTGAAATGGCGCAACCATACCCATGAAAGGTCGCTTGCGTCACAACCCCATTTTCAATATCCAAAAACAATTTGAACTTATCGCCACACAAAGGGTTATAGGCTTCAATAACGTGCTGAGCCGTCGCCCGTTTTTCAAAGTGAAAAGGCTCATTATTGTGCTGCATAATAACACCTTGATAGAGTTGCGAGAGTTTGGAATCCATTGAAATGCCGTTTTAATAGTAAAAGTAAGATTGTTATTCAATTTTTCAATTTGAATGTAATTTGTAAAAAGCTTTTTAAAAGTTTATCTTTGACTAAAATAAAGTAGGTATGACTGAAAAACAAAATTTTGAAGCAGAAGATGCAGAAGAAGTGAAAATACTTATCGAAGCAACTCATCGAATGTCTGATAAAATTCAAAGAGAAGCCAGAGCATTAGGAATCAATATTACTATCGCTAAACCTGATGGCTTGTATAGTGTCGCTCCAGATGGAACTGAAACATTGATTGAAAAAGGCGATTACACACCTGTAATTGTTAATGAAAAAATTATCACAAGGCGGCATGGAAAAAAGTAAATCCCCTAAAATTAGATTATTTGCAGGGCCTAATGGTAGTGGAAAGTCGAGTCTTTTTGAACTTATAAAACAGGATTATAATATCAATTTTGGTAGTTATATAAATGCTGATTTGTTGCTGAAAGAAATCTCTGAAAAACGATTTTTGGATTTTTCTACATATCATATTCAATGTTCATATAATGATTGGAGTGATTTTTTCAAGCAAACAAGTTGGGCTGAAAAAATCTCATTGCCTCAAATCCGTATATTAGATAATGTATTGGTTTTAGAATCTGAACCTGATACATATCTTGCTGCCCTACTCGCTGATTTTTTAAGAGAACAATTGCTCAAAGTCCATAAAACATTCACTTTCGAATCAGTCATGTCGCACCCTTCTAAAATTTCGTTTTTAGAAAAAGCTCAAAAGAATCAATATCGCACTTATTTATATTTCGTAGCAACTGAGAATCCTCTCATTAATCGCACACGCATACAATCGAGAGTATTAAAAGGGGGCCATGATGTTGGTTCAGACAAGATTGATTCAAGGTACAAACGCACTTTAGAACTTCTACCAGAAGCAGTACAATTCTCCAATCGAGCATTTATTTTCGATAACTCTTTACAAAAAATAAGATTAATAGCAGAAATCACTGATAATGAACAGTTGCGTATTTGTGATTCATCTTTGCCTGTGTGGTTTAAGCATTATTTTTTAGACAGATTTTAATATACTGTTATGCATTTTAAAGACATAAAAAAACAATTTCCCATTTTCACCAATTACCCTGATTTGGTATATTTGGATAGTGCGGCGACGACTCAAAAGCCTCGTGAGGTGATTGAGGCGGAGCGTTTTTTTTATGAAAATCAAAATGCGAATGTGCATCGGGGCATTTATGGCTTGGCAGTGGAGGCTACCAATGCTTATGAAAATACCCGTAAAAAGGTTAAAAACTTCTTGAATGCGGCGCATGACCGTGA
The DNA here is from genome assembly GCA_031424515.1 of Saprospiraceae bacterium. Classification (GTDB taxonomy): domain Bacteria; phylum Bacteroidota; class Bacteroidia; order Chitinophagales; family Saprospiraceae; genus JAAFJT01. The sequence goes on along the minus strand of JANPHO010000017.1, from coordinate 222 downwards.
AATCATTTTTACAAGCGGCACTACTGAGGGGGTCAATTTGGTGGCGCAATCGTATGCTTTGGATAGAGTGCATGCAGGTGATAATATCATAATTTCAGCGATGGAACACCATTCTAATTTGATTCCGTGGCAGCAAGTTTGTCTTAAAAAAGGGGCTGAATTACGGGTGATTCCAATGAATACTGAGGGGGTACTGGATTTGGATATTTTTAAAAGTCTTTT
>JANPHO010000016.1:0-9011 GCA_031424515.1 Saprospiraceae bacterium | reverse complement strand
GTGTCCAGTTGTTTATTTTTTAACTTGATTTGACCTGTCTTGACCTGTTTTGACCTGTTTTTTTTCAGATGAATGCCCTAACTCATTTTCAAGCTATAGACGAGTCCAGAGGACTCACACATTTGTAGAATAACCAATCAGATAACACTTTCGACCCCATCGGGGTCGCACATTTTATACAGCATACATTTTAAATCACTACCATATCTATAAAGTCTAATAATGTATTGTCTCTTCTAAAGACTATATCGCACACCCAAAAAACCTCTAATCCCCTGCATGGGTGCATAATTGTAATTGGTATCAAAAGTGTAATTATTGGGATTATCTACTGAAATACGCTTGTCAAATGGGTCAAATGGGCGCATTAATGGATTTTTAGGTAAAAAATTCAAGACATTTTTAACGCCGCCATATATTTCAAAACCCTTTTTAATCGTCTTTTTTAATTGAATATTCACTATCGAAAACCAAGGCGATTTCTCATTGCGAAAATCATTGGGCAATATGGGCAAGCGCATGGGCGAAGTCGTAGCACCCGTCAAATCAATTGACCAATTGCCGTTTAATAACATATAACTGGCTGACCAATTCGCCGTAAAATGTGGCGTTTGTACCTGCCAAATTTTCAAATCCCTCGCCTCTTTAGTGAAAACGTCCATAACCGTTGTACCCACCACTATTTTTAAACCATTTGTGAAATTAAAATCCGAATTCAGCGTCAACCCTTGAGAGATGCCGTAGCCTTTCAAATTTTCATAAATGATTTTATTGGGGTCAGTATCATAATCGGCAATGATTTTATTATCAAAATACGTCCAAAATGCACTTGCATCCAAGCCCACAAAACCCCATTTACCCGCCAATTGAGTTACATAATTCACATTCAGATTGTGAGACCGCTCAGGTTTTAACACCTCGCGCACTTCCACCGAACGTGCACCCGTGAGTGCAGCGTGGTCTTCGCTAAAAATATTGGCGACTCGGAAACCGTTTCCGTAACTGAAACGAACCGTATTTTGCTTATTAGGCGTCCATTTATAGTTAAAACGGGGTGAAACGATGGCTCCATGCTCCGAATTATAGTCAAATCGCAATCCCAAAAGCAATTTATTTTTTTCATTAAAACGAATTTCATCCTGCGCAAATATACCTGGTAGCCACACATTCCAAGGCTTATTTTGAGTCGCATCCGTAGCCGTTGCAATGGTATTATCATCATAAAAAGTATGGCGCAAAGCTGTTCCAAAAAGCCAATCATGGTGCCCAATACTGAGGGGGGTCGTCAACTGCGCAAAACCAATGCGTTGTTGAGCATTAAAAAGAGTTGCCCCATAAGCTGAGTTTTGATTGTGCCAATTATAAGAATATTGCAGGCGCAAGGGCATTTTTGAATTGAAATCATGCGTCCCTATCAGCTCCAAACGGTTGGTGGTAATATTTTCACCGTAAATAGAATCACCACCTCGGAAAGCCTTTTTCCATAGCAATTCACCGCCGAATCGATCTTCCCAAACGTAGCGCAAAGCAATGTCCGAACGTTTATTATCCGACCTTTCGTACGACCATTTATTGAAAATAGACGCGCGTTTGGCTAAAGTAACATCCGTAAAATTATCATGATTTACATCCCATTTTTTATCAAAATGAAAGTAATTACCTGATAAAATGGAGGTCGCCTTCCCTATTTTAAATTTTGTGGAAATATCATTATTAAATTCTGCGTACGACGTACCGCTCACATCAAAGCTAAAAATAGGCGTTTTTAGAGGCGTTTTAGTTATCACATTTATCAATCCGCCCACCGCTTCCGAGCCATAAAGCGTCGAAGCAGGACCCTTAATCACTTCCATCCGCTCAATCATGGAGTTAGGAATACCCAAAAGCCCGTAAACCGTCGAAAGTCCACTCACAATCGGCATTCCATCTATCATCACCATCGTGTAAGCTCCTTCCATGCCGTTGATATGAATATCGCCTGTATTGCACACGCTGCACTGCAATTGCGGACGAACGCCATTGACATTGGCAAGGGATTCAAATAAATTAGGCGTCGGATTTTTCAAAAAGAACTTAGCCGAATACACTTCTATAGGGGCAGGGCTTTCTGAACGGCGGACTTCTTTCATCGTTCCAGTGATGACCACTTCTTGGAGTTTTTCATCCATCGCGACCATTTTAACATTGATAATCAATGGTTTATCTACTCCTAAAACCTCAATAGATTCTTCTCTCGTCTGAAATCCTACTGCCGAAGCCGACATTATATATCGCCCAATTGGAACGTTTTTCAATTCATATACCCCCTCAGTATCTGACGTGCAACCGAGGTTATTTCCTTTTAAAAAGATATTCACGAAAGGTGTAAAAATGCCATTCTCATCCACCGTTCGCCCCTGTATTGAGCCATTTTGTGCTGTTAAAATGCTCAAAGAGTGTATCATTATGATTATTAATAAAAAGGCTTTCTTGCTCATTTTAATTTGTTTGGGTAAAATAAAACAAATATACTGGTAAAAATTTAAATTTAGATTAATCTAAAAATTATTTTCCATTAATTTAAATAAAATAAAAATGGCACCCCAAATGTTCCCATTCAAAATGCCATTTTAAGCCTTATTTAATTTTTCCTACTTTATTATTACTGGAAATACCACATCTAAATCCGTTTCGCCCGTGGTAGAAGGGTCAGAAGCACTTTTATCAGGTAAATGTTTCAGAATTATTTGAAGAGTACCATTGCCAGCAGATGTTGTTTTTACGGTAGCAGTTTGACCAAAATTTTTGCTGTTTCCATCTTTTGAAAGGTCTGTAACCGTCAAATTGCCCGTCGGTTTATAGACAAAAAGGTGGTCATTTTTTTCAGTAATGATTTCGGGTGTAAAATCTTTAACTGGACTGACTGAACCATCTTGAATCGTGATTTCGCTTGCAAAAGAGCCGTTCGGTGTCAAGCGAATGGTGTCAATAACGGGTGCTTTGCCGCCTGCACCGTCTGTATCCGACCATGTAAAAGTGGTTGTACCTATCTTGATTTTAAGGACATTTAGGTTTTCTTGCTCATCTACTTCTTCTTTTTTACAAGCCGAAAATCCAACTAAAGCAACTGCCAAAGCAGTCATAAATAATTTTGAAAAACGATTAATTGTCATTGTTTTAAAATTTAAATTAAATAAATATTTTTAAAAACGTGTTTTCAATTTGAGGCTGATATTCCGCCCTGGCGCATTGGCGAAATACCTCATCCTATCCAAATAGTCTCGATACGATTGATTCAATAAATTATCTATCTTAAGCGTAGTTTCAATAATTTGATTACATATTTTCAAATTGCCACCCATTGTCAGGCCCACTAAGCCGTAGCCCGAAGGTGGGCTTTGAAGGTCATCAATACTGAGGGGTATTCGATTTTGTCGTTTAACAAGACCCAACGACAATAAAGCGTATGCTTTTTCAAGATATCTAAACGATTGATTTTCAATTCCTATCGAAGTTTCAATTTTATCAGCGGGCATTAAAGGCAGCCAGTCATTCGCTGTTTTATCGTGGGCAAAAAGTGTTGTACCTTTCACTCTCAAAACAGTATTCTTCACGAAATGTAAAGAAGCTGTAAAATCGCCCCCCCTCAGTATAGCATCAGTTTGGTTATAACTGAAAGCAGGAAATGCGCCTCTGATAGTCAAAACAGGATTGATTTCAGGTTTCAGATAAATGAAATTGTTGATGGCATTTTGAAAAGCAGTGGCTTCTATTTCAAAAATTTCATGGTCATAGTGCACCGAAATACTGGTATTTAAAGCCCGCTCAGGTACTAAATTCGGGTCGCCGCGCTCAAAACTCGCCGTTCCGTGATGCACACCATTGCTGAAAAGTTCGTTTACATTGGGGCTTCGCCAAGCCGTGCCGACATTAAAAGTGACTTTTCCTTTTGAACTTAAATGATAAATCGCTCCTGCTGAAGCCGAAATATTTGCAAAATCGAATTGCTTATTGCGCTCGCCAAAGCGGGTGCTATCCACTTGCAAATGCCGTTTATCGTAGCGAATACCCGCTTCCAACTCAAAAGGCGAAGGATATCGCCGCCAACGCTCAGTCCAATAAGCCCCAATTGTGGACTGCGTGTAATCAGGAATTAAAGCCCCAGAATAGGTATTATTGCTCTGAAAAAGCCCTTCGGCACCGCCGCCACCATGAAAATTATGAATCGGACGATGTTCCCAATCGGCTCTCAAACCGGCACTTGGCAACTGAAAAGCGATTTCAGGCGTAGCAAAACCAACGGGTATTTTACCACCAGGGCGATGTGCGTCGAACTCTTCTCTTAGATTTTGTTGAAAAAAAGTAGTGATACTCAAATTCCCACTTTCGCCCGTTGGAAAAGTGGTTTTTAGTTTCACAATATCGTGGTTGACACGCTGGGCGGGACGTGCGATATCGTAATTAAATGCTCCATCTCCAATGGGTCTTCCACGCTCAATCGCCGTTTTTAAATCCGTCAAATTACCAATATGGCTGTCTTTTAAAATGCCAATTTTAGTATAAAAATGGCTATAAAATGCTTCAAAAACAGCCGTTTTCCATTTAAAACCCAACATTGCAGAGCCATTTAACTCTTCTACACCCGTATTATTCAAGAAATACTGAGGGGTCTGCAAATTGCCCCCTTTTTTGGCAGTCCCTTGTACCCGCCACGAAAAACGTTGATTTTTACCCTCAATCATGCTCGACACGACGCCTGTGCGTCCATTGGAAAAACCCACCATATTCACTTCTCCACCGATGCCCAGAGTGTCGCGCAAAGCCCGAGGTTCTACTAAAATGACACCGCCGATAGCGCCGACACCATATTTTATACTCGCTGCCCCTTTCACAACCGTAATGCGGTCGGCGATAAAAGGGTCAATCTCAGGTGCATGGTCTAAGCCCCATTGTTGCCCTTCTTGGCGCACGCCGTTATTAAACATGAGTACGCGGTCGGAGTGTAAGCCTTGCACAACGGGTTTTGAAATGGTCGCCCCTGTGTTCAAAGACGAAACGCCCGAAAGCGACTTGAGCATTTCACCCAAATTTTCACCTTTATTACGGTCTAACTCTGCACCGTACAAATCAGTTTTCGCTTGGGTGGCTTCCAAAGCAACCCGTTTGGAGGTGACAACAACGTTTTTGAGCATTTTTGTTTCATGGTGTAAAACAAAGACCCCCTCAGTGTTGCCCTCAATACTAACTTGTTCTGAGTGTTTTTGGCATTCTACGTGGCTCATTTCGAGCGTGTAAGCCTTTCTGCAAAGGTTCGAAACAGCAAAATTGCCGTTTTCATCCGTTATTGCTCCATTATCGATTTCCTTAATCCACACATTGACGTAGGCAATCGGCTGATTAGAGTCAGCGTCTTTGACCTTACCCTTCAGTGTGTAATGGCATTCGCTCTGGGCTTGCGCTCCAGTGGCTGCTACAACAAGACAAAACGACATGATGTATCTATTCATGTCTGTTGATAAAAAGATGAAAATAATGGTAAAATGACGTAAAAAGAAGCTTTATGCCTTTAAACCAGACGGTGGTCCCCGAAGAGATTTGGAGAAGAGTGCTTTAGAGAAATGAGAAGATTTATAGGAAAAATCTTCTTTTAAAGTAGGATAAATTTTGTATTTTAACTCAAAAACAGAGAATTGAAGTTCAAAAGTAGAAAAAGTGAAATCACACAATGAACAATCCGCATGAATATATTCTTCATTGTGCAAGTGGGTTTCACCTTTTTGGGCATCACATATTTTCACCTCTTCATGGGCATGAGCCAAAAAGTGGTGCAGTTCTTTAGCCCCAAAAGCGAAGAAAATAAGTATCGCTAAGGCTAAAGCTCTAAAATCAATATGTTTGCTTTGTTTTTTCAAATTTTATTACACTTTTCGCAAATACCTTCTATTGTAAAATGTATATTTTTCACTTTAAAACCAGTGGGCAAACTGGGAATATTCACATTAATATCGTCCAAACAAATCACATTTTTACATTCTATACAGTTAAAATGTAAGTGTTCATCATGGTGCTGGTGTTCAGTGCAAGAGCGACAAAGAGCAAACCGCGCCGTACCCTCCACATCATACACTTTATGTATCAACCCTTTTTCCTCTAAATCCCTCAAAACCCGATATACAGTCACCCGATTTTCACGCCCTTCAAAAAGCGTTTCTAACTCAGGCTGCGATAATGCCTTTATTTCATCCGACAGATGTTTCAAAACGGCTACGCGCACTGAGGTTTTTTTTAACCCTGTGCTGCGAAGGGTTTCTTCAATCTGTAAATCATTCATTGTCTGATCGTTCTAAGTATTGGACTATTCTAATGCAACAAAGTTACATTTAAAAATGAAATAAAGTATTTTTAGTGTTTAAGATTTCGATAAAACTTTATACTTTTAGATAAAAAACAATGCACGCATACAAGAACAATACATTCATACTTTATTTGTTTTTCTTTTCACTGACTGTTTCACTATATTGGATAACGCGCGATGCAGGCTTTGTCACGGATTATTTGGGGTTTCAAACTGATTTTGATGATCATTCCGCTTGGCAAGTTATTAATGGCGACAGGTACAACATTAAAAGTTTTTACCATTTTACGCATATCTGTATGTACGCAATGGCAAATGCATTTCGGATGTGGGGACTGCCTTGGTTTTTACTTTTTTCAGGGCTTTTTGCTTTAAATGCCCTTTTGATATATCGTTTATTTGAGTTTTTATTTAAAAAATGTGGTTTTGAAGACACTAAAAACGTGATTTTAATTGGCGTTTTGATGTTTTTGCTTTCGCCTTATCAAGCGGAAGTGATGGTATGGCGGGCTTCATTTCATTATCTTTTAGCTTTTGCGATGATGCTGAGTATAGTTCATTTAGCTCTAAAATATTTGGACAATCCATCACCGAAATATTTCGTTTACGCTATTATTTTATACATCTGCTCGGTATTTTCTTTAGAATTTTTCCTTTTTACGCCATTTGTAGTTCTGATATTGCTGATTTTCCTTTGGGTAAATGCGCCTCGGAGTTTTGATTTTAAAAAGACATTCATCCGATTCGTGGGCATACCCCTCAGTATAATTGCCCTTTATTTCGTTTTTTATCGAGCAACACACGACAAATGGATTGCGCACTACGGTGTTGAAAATCACGTGAAAATTCTATCGCCCGAAGCATTTGCAACTTATGGTAAATATGTGGTGAAATACTTGGGTTTTGTGCGCCATTTCAAACATACCACTAAAGAGGTTTTTTTCAATTATTTCAGTACCCCCTCAGTATCGTGGGCAATTTTAGTGCTTATTCTAAGTATTTCAGCAGCAGGTTTAGTGTTTTTAAAACGGATGAATGCGCGGAATAAATTGATATTTCTGAATTTCGGTTTGTTTTCCCTGTTGCTTACGCCCGTCATAACCTTGTATTTTTCCTATGTTCTATTGACTGAAAATGACCGTTACGGGTATATGGCTTCGGCATTTTTATTCATGGGTTTTTCACTATTTTTATCTCGATTGCCAAAATGGATTTACTATACTGTTGCGCTCGGTTATTTGGGTATTTCAAGTATTTTATTGATAAAAACCAATAGAATTTGGTGGAAATCTGAAAAGGTTTTTACCAATATCAATAAAACTTTTAACTGGTATGATGCGGATGAAATACTGGTTTTGAATGCGCCTGATAATTATAGCGGTATGCCGATGTACCGAACTTTGAATGAAAACTCAGGGATAAAAGAGGCTGTAGAAGCTGAACAACGCTTAAAAATTAAGGCTCGAATGACTGATGTGGCTCAATATAATTTGACTACGCCCACGGACGGCGCGCATGTACGCGTGGATTCTGCGAACCAAATTATGGTCATTTTAAATCAATGGGGCAATTGGTGGTGGCGCCGTGGAAAAGGAGCGAATGACTATGAAAATGAGTTGTATAAAATCGAGTTCGATTATAAAGACTGCGGTAATTGTTATCGTATGACTTTAAAAAATAATAATCCTAAAAGAGTGCTTTTATATCAAGTAGGCAATCAATTAAAAGAAGTGAATATGGGTAAAATCGGGGTTGAACAGTGGTAGCAAAACGTTTAGAAATCGTTAACATGCATTTATTATCATCTTTCAGAATCTAACTTTACCTTTGGTATCATTTTACCATTTAAAGCTACACAATGAACTATAAATCAATTATTTACGCTTTTTTTATTTCTTTAACATCTACGGCTATCTCCGCTCAGATTACACTAAGCAACAACTATTTCCCCGCAGCTGGAGATTCTTTTAAAATAGCAACGGCTACCTCGACAACCACTCGATTAGTGAAGGTTACACCCTTAGGAGGCAATCAAACATGGAACTTCAATTTCCTCCGTTCCGACCGTAACAGCACGGCATTTAGTACTGAAGTCTATAAAGCCATTGCCAGCGATACAGCAGCTTTTAACCAATACCCTTCAGGCGAATTGATTCGCCAAACGGATACGGGTCAAGTGGCAGTTTTAAATCGTACGACGACAAAGTTGGAATTATTGGGCTTCAAAGGCGTCAATTTAGGGGCAATTAACATTCCCGGCGTGGCTTTTCGCTACAATCCGCCCATCAATGAACGCCACGCACCGCTGATTTATAATTTGCCGACCATCAGTTTTGTATCCAATTTTACGGCAACAGTGCCGGGTAATGTGATTCCGGATTCACTTTTAAGCCGTTTACCCATCAAACCGGATTCTATTCGCATCAATTACCGCATCAGCCGACAAGATAAAACGGACGCTTGGGGAACTGTTCTGATTCCCGGGGCAACGACAGCCGCTTCCGCTTTGCGTGAAAGGCGATTCGAAGAAAGAGAATTTCGCTTGGAAGTAAAAGTCAGTATTTTTCCTTGGGTCGACATTACCACTGCCCTCGGAAGCACGTTGGGCGAGGGTTTTCGTCAACCGAAAGATACCGTTATTAGCTATTTTTTTTGGAGCAATACCACTAAACAGCCT
>JANPHO010000015.1:0-3668 GCA_031424515.1 Saprospiraceae bacterium | reverse complement strand
TAATACGAATCAAGTCTGGGTTATAACATCTTTAATTCGTGTCAATAATGGGACTTATGTTCATTCTCAAAATGTATTGTCAAGCCGATAAATAGTGGTAATATAAAATACACACTAAAAGCACTTAAGCGCACTTTATCTGAATATAAGCGCTTTAAACAAATTACATTCGGATAGTATTCGAATTCAATAAGAATTAAGCGCTGATAATATCCTCTTTGAAAGGTATTGATTCAATAGAAAAACCTTTTGCTAAAGTTTAAATAGCAGAAGGCTTTGGGATATCAAAAACCAATAAAACTAATTATTTTCTAACTGTGAATATTTTCAATAGATCTCGTTTCTATCGCGTTTTGATGCGGAGCATGTATTCACCTGCTATTACTTTTCGCTGATGGGATGCTGTAGTGTTTCAAGATGCTGGGTTAGGTAAGTAGAGCCTTAACTTTATGATAACAGCTAATAAAATGATTTATTATTAACTTCTGAATCCTTCTAAATCCTTCTAAATCAAAAAGCCTTTCAGCCATTTTTTTATATAATAAACCATGATATTTGACATATTTTGGGCATTACAAACGGTGATTGCTGCGATGAATAGTAATAAAAATGCGCTTTTTTTCATGATGCTTCGTTGTTAAAAATTGAATTTTAATGACACAAAATATTGACTTTTAATTTATAAAAATTTATAAAAATTAGGCATTAGTAGTTTCCACTTAGAAATTTTAAGTTGAGGCGTAGCTGCAAAATCTCGGTAACACTCAAGCAATAAGCGATAATTCCAATGCGGTGTAACCGCAAAACAGAGTTGTTGTAGGGCTACGCCCCGATTCCCAATCGCTTATTTCGGAATAATATTACAGAGATTTGGCAGCTACGCCGCCGTGAAAACCAAAGTGGAGATTGCTGATTAAGCGTTAGGAATTTCCACTTTGACAACGAATTTTTGAAAAGTCATGCTTAGATTTTAGATAATTTTAATGAAAAAATGCTCAAAATACTGAGGGGGTCAATTCTTAATTTGCATGGACTTAAGCCTATAAAAACCCTGCCCTTTTTCCTTAAAAACGCTGTCGCCTACGCTCACTTTCCCCATCAAATTTTGAGGGATTTTAAATTTTTGACCATCGGAAAGTTCCATCATTTGCAGTTTGGTTCTACTTGAATCGCCGCCATAAATGTCAATTATTTTGGAATGCGTAGATTTTTGCATAACCCAATTTTCTTTGTCGTCCTTGACAAGTTTGACAATTAGGATAGCAAAAACAAGCACAAGTGCGATAAAACCGCCAATTATTATCTTTTTAATGGTCATATTTTAAAAAATTTATACTGATTCAATTTCACGTTTTACCTCAATGACGGCTCACCTCACGCCTACCTTTGCAGTAGTGGCATACTTCATAATCCGTGTATGCACCGCCTGTTGTCGTTGTGGTCGTTACGCGGGTGCTGATTTCACCTGTGATGGTGTTGCGCACCGTTCCTTCGGTTGTTTTGGAACTGCCTGGCGAGTAACCACTTTTTGAAAAATAGCCGATGCCGTTGCATTTTGGGCAAGTCATAAAATATTTTGCGTGTTCGGCAGATTCAGCGATTACTTTTTTCCGTATTTCTTCGGCTCGGACGGCTTCTCGCTTGATGTAATTGTCCCACGCATCTTGATTTGCTTTGATGTTTGCTTGCGTCTGTGCGTTGTAGTCATCTAGGCTTTTATTGTACTGTTTTGAGTATCTTTCTGCACCTTCTTGGTCGGTAAGTGCTACGACAAACTTACCATCATTGATGTTGTAAAGCCCAATTGTCATCGAATTTTCGCCTTTTTGGTCAATTATGGCGTACATCCCCCACTGTTCTATGAGTTTTAATTTTGGATAATCCGAAGTATATTTTTGGCTACCCGCTGGGAATTTATAACTCGTAATAATTTTCCCGTCGAGTTTATTGTACGTGTTGATAGACACATTGCTTGCATCTTCTTGCTCGCGCAATACGATATTCCCTGAATTATCAAATTTCATAAATTCCTTTCCCGAATTATCCTCTACGCGCCACAATTCGCGCCCTTCTAAGGAGTAAGCGGCATGATAATCACGTCCGAACCTATGTATCAAGTCGCCATAAGGAGAAACCGCTATACTGGGAACACTATAATCAATTTGCTCCACGCCTTTCAGCAAATTACCAATATAAACCGCTTTGCCCGTTGCAGGATTGTAGCGGGCGATGTGCGTGTCATAATATTGGCAATGATTATTTTTCTTTTGCTTCGCCCGAAGTTCCTTCACGGAATAATGAATGATGGGTTCTACGGATTTTATCCACGCTTTGCTACCGCAATACTCTTGTTTGTAAAGAATTATCGTTTCGCCTGGGTGCGATAAATCCGCCGTGCGACTGATTATTTTTACACCTTCTATTCTGCCGCCGTTGTCAAAATCCCGCTTTACGCCCAATACCGAAATGAGGTCGTCGTTAGCGGGGACTTTCACCAAACTGATTCTTTTTTGGTACGTTTCCAATTGTATAGAATCCACCAATGGATTTTTTCCAATTATTTTCCCCGCTTCAACATCAAATACGGTAAATGAAGCATCTTTATTACTATTCAAAGAAGGGTAAATAAATTTGCCATCGTCGGTCATATAAATGCCTTCTACTCGTTGCGAGAAAACGCTGTGACCGCTTCCCGCTTGCCCCGTTTGAAACCGATAAACGAGTTCGCCCGTCGGCAATTTCCACGCTTTGCCTTCCCGAACCGTTGAAGCCATGACGTATTGCCCGTCTTCGCTTATGCTAAAACTAATGCCGCTGTTCGCAAAGTAGGCAAACGCACCTGGTAGAGGAGACACGACAGGCGGTGCAATTTGGATAATTTCCTGCGAATAAGCCGATAAACTAAGTAGGAGTAGCATTGCGCTGATTAGGTTTTTTGTATTTTTAGACATCTTTTAACGGATTTAGAATTAGATAATGATGTTTTTTCCTTTGAAAATAGACGAAAAATGGTTGAAATACTGAGGGGGTCAATTCCGCACAACCCCAATCGGAAAATCATTCCCAAATCCATAACTCGCAGGAAACTGTGGCGTGCCTTTATACTTCTCCGTCAGCACGGGAACTTGCTCTTGTAGGTAGGCATCAAGTTCTTTCACCGTGATTTTTTTATCGCCACCTAAATCCGCTTTGCCACTCAATGCTTCAAGCAACACATAAGTGAAAGTACCATGCCCAAGCTGTTGAAATTCAGACGCAAATTGTTCGCTACCCGATGCCGTGAGCCAATGCGTACCCGTTGCCCGAGCGAGTTGTGAAATAGCTTTTTCTTCGGCTGCCCCACGTGCCGCAACGATTTGGTCAATTGCTCCTGCCGATTGGCAAGCGTCGAGAATGAATAGTTGCTTTTGGGCTTTTATATCCTTTGAAGATTGTTGTAACTGATTGGCACTCAATCCCTTTTGAGCCAAAGCATCGTCTTGTCCGTATAGCTGCGTGACATCATAAGGCACTAAGAAAAATTCCTTTTTTTGATTTAAAACACCATGTCCTGCGTAGTAAAAAATGAAAACGTCTTGCGGTTTTGCATTGGTTTTTATCTTTTCTAATTCGGCTGAAATACCTTCTTTTGTCGCTTGTGCATCACCTATTAAAACGACGTTTGTTTT
>JANPHO010000014.1:0-5914 GCA_031424515.1 Saprospiraceae bacterium | reverse complement strand
CCGATGAGCCTTGAGTAATCAAAATCACATTCACGCCATGCGTCGCCAATGTGCTGAACAATCGCCCTGCTACACCCGGCACCCCAAACAATCCACTGCCCGAAAGTGTCAATAAAGACACGTTGGAGATGGAAGAAATACCTTGTACAGCGTGTCCATTAGGGTTTTTTGCAGTTGAAATAAAAGTGCCGATGAAATCCGGATTGAAAGTATTTTTTATATAAAGTGGAATATTTTTTTTCAAAGCAGGCACGAGCGTAGGCGGATAAATCACTTTTGCACCAAAGTGACTCATTTCCATTGCCTCCGCATAGGTCATAGTTGGAATTGTGAATGCTTTTTTCACTTTACGAGGGTCAGCGGTTAAAACGCCATCCACATCCGTCCAAATTTCAATAACCTCGGCTTCCAAGCCCGCTGCGATAATAGCGGCTGTGTAATCCGACCCCCCCCGACCTAAAGTTGTTGTCAACCCAAAATCAGAGTTTTTACCGCTGCCTTTGGCCGAGCCGATGAAACCCGTTACAATCTGAATTTTATCAGTGTGTTGGGCGTAATATTCCGAAATAACCGAGTCGGTAGCTTCAAAATCAACTTTTGCTGAACCGAAATTTTTATCCGTTTTGACTATTTTACGAGCATCCAAAAACTCTGCGGGTACACCTGCTTCATCCAAAGTATGCGCTATAATGAACGCTGACATGCGCTCACCAAAGCTCACCACGTAATCGGAAGTGCGGGCGGAGACTTCTCTTATTAAAAAGATACCCCTCAGTACACCCAATAAATCTTCACAATTTTGGAGCAAATGACCTTTAACTTCTTTGAAACGCTCCGTTGAAAGTAATTCCTGAGCCGCTTCAAGATGGCGTGTTTTGAATTGCTCATAGCCCACCATGTAGCTGTGGTCAGCCGCTTCAGCATTAGCCGCCATTTCCAAAAGAGAGTCCGTCACACCACCAAATGCAGAAAAAACGACCGTGAATTGGTCATTACGAGCTTTATATTTTTTAAGAATTTCGATTATTCCCCTTATGCGTTCAGGTTTGGCAACCGATGAGCCACCGAATTTTAAAACTTTCATATTTTATGTTTGATAATTTTTTATTTCGTTTATTCGGGATTCGTTAATCGTTATCCGTGTATTCGTTATCCGTTAAGAAGAATTCGAATAACGGATAACGATTAACGAATACACGGATAACGCTAACCAATAAAACGGACGACAAAAGTAGGAGTTTCAAATCTTTTAAATCAAAAAAGAATTTGATTTTAATAAAATTTGTGCCACTCCGCTAGCACCGCTTTGGAGTGGTTTAAGAAATCCGTTCAAGCAATGCCATATAAAAACCATCGAAGCCTTCTTGGGCAGGCGTTATTTTACGCTCATCCAATTGTTTCCAATTTTTATTATTACTTAAAAAAAGTGCCACTTGATTTTCATTTTCAGAAGGCAGAATACTGCACGTGGCATACACCATTTTACCGCCTATTTTCACTATTTTAGAATAATCATGGATGATTTTGGCTTGTGTATTGCGTATTTCGGTTAAAAATTCGGGTTTTAACTTCCATTTGGCATCGGGGTTACGGCGTAAAACACCCAAGCCCGAGCAGGGTACATCGAGCAGCAATCTATCCGCTGAATCATACAATCTTTTCACTACTTTGGTGGTATCAATCGTGCGCGTTTCGATGATGTGTGCACCATTTCGGCGAGCCCGTTTGCGCAACTCCTCCAATTTCCACCCCTCAGTATCCATCGAAATGATAGTGCCTTTGTTGTTCATGAGTGTCGCTAAATGCAGCGATTTGCCGCCCGCACCAGCGCAAGCATCCACGACCCGCATACCTGGTTCAACTTGTAAAAACGGTGCAATCATTTGACTACCAGTATCTTGTACTTCAAAAAAACCGTTTTTAAATAACTCCGTTGCGAAAATATTACCCCTTTTTTTCAAAACAAGCGCCTCTTTACTGAGGGGGGTCGTTGTGGTTTCAAAATTAACGGTTTCTAATTTTTTAGCTAAATCAATGGCGTTCAGTTTTAGATAATTGCATCTTAATACTACATCAGCAGGGCGATTCAGCGCTTTAATTTCAGCGTTCCATTTTTCTTCACCGATTTCTGAAACGCACAATTCATCCATCCAATCGGGTATTGAATTTTGGATTTTCCTTTCTGAAATAATATCTAATTTTTTCTTTAAAATAGGATAATCCAAATGCTTAAACTCTTTGAAATCAATATTTTCACCTGACTTTAATGTTAAATGAATACCAATTATTTCAACAATATCGCCTTTGGTTAGCTCTTGAAAACTCTTTTCGGGACTGCTCGATAATTGCGCATACAGCCGCATCCAGCGCACACATTCATAGGTGGTTTCAGCGATAAAAGCACGGTCACGGCTGCCCCATTTTGCATTGGATTTGAGTAGTCGCTCGATAACTTTATCTGCATATTTTCCGTTTTGAAAAATATCCGTTAAAGCCTCTGCGACAGCATTAATCAATAAGAAATGTAATTTCATTTTAAAAAATTTGGCAAATTTACCGATAAAAGGGAGAATGAAGCGTTTATAAGGATAGAAATTAGAAATATCAATTTATTTTACTCGAGATTTTAGAAATTGACGAAATTTAAGCTTGCTTCAGCAAGCAAAAATATTTATTATTATATTAAAATATTAGATTCAATGAGCTTTTTTAGAACGATAATAGTACTATCTACTCTTGTGCTGGTTCAACACATGCAGGCACAGAATAGGTTTAAAGGAGGAATTGTTGCGGGTTTTAATGCTGCACAATTAGATGGTGACGCAGCCGCTGGCTATCATAAAGTAGGCATCAATGGCGGTCTGAGGGCATTAATTGAATTGGGTGGCCGTTTGGAACTCTCTACCGAAATTCTTTATAGCCAAAGGGGCAGCCGAACTACCGAAAATGAATCGGCTATTAATAGGACTTGTAATTTGAGTTATATGGAAGTACCCGTTTTGTTGAATATTCGAGATTGGAAAAAAAAATCGGGTGAAGATGGAGAGTATTTTAAAGTATCCTTTTCTATCGGTTTGGCTTATGGGCGCTTATTCAATGCCCAGTCTAATTCTTTTTTCACTCATGCTGCGGTAGTGGATAGATTTGTGAAAAATGATTTGAGTGTAATGGGCGGAGTGAATTACTATGCCAATAGTCATTGGGTATTTTCATGCCGATTAGCAAGATCTTTAAATCCGTTATTTAACCCTCGTAAATATGCGAATGAGCCACTTGCTGGTGGGCTGCCCATTTTAAGAGGTCATTTTGTTAGTTTTCAAACGGGTTGGGTCTTTTAAACACAAGTACTTGGATAAAATTAAATTTTTTTTTCATAATATATTAAAAATCAAATAATTATAACTTCCAGAGGGTTTTAAACCCTCTGGAAGTTCGTACTAAGTAATTTTTTCTTCTTGTTCTCAAAATAAGGAAAGCCGATACTCAAAAGGGTATCGGCTTTAACTTTTTAATGAATAGAAAATCTATTAATTAATCGCGGCTCCAACGATCATCACGACGTGGTCTGTCAAAAGATGAGCGTCGGTTGTTGTTATCAAATTTTTTGAAGCCACCGCCACCACCACCGCCAGTGCGATTTTCACGTGGTTCAGCTTTTTTAATAACGATTGTGCTGCCATCCAATACGGAACCATCAAGAGCTTGAATAGCTGCTAATGCTTCTGCCTCATTAGGCATTTCAACGAAACCGAAGCCTTTTGAGCGACCTGTTTCACGATCCATAATAACGTTAGCCGAATCTACTTGACCAAAACGTTCGAACGCTGCTTGCAGCCCTTCGTTACGAGTGCTGAAGTTGAGCTTTGCAACAAAAATATTCATTTAAAAGAATTGAAAAATGAAAAAAATAATGAAGATTAAACAAATAACTTTGGAGAAGTGAACGAACGGGGAGAAGCAAAACTCGAAATGACTAACATAAGGCAAAACCTACTCTTAAAACCGGTTCAACCGTTTCTAACACCTTCATAACAAAGGTAAATACTAAAAATCATAAATACAAGTCAAACTAAGCCGTTTTCTTAAAATTGTTTAATATTTTTACAGGAAATAGTATTTGGATTGTTGAAATTTAAATGCATAACTTATTTATTTCCAATTTATTATCACAGATTGTATGAGACTAAACTACTGCCTATTCATTCTTTTGATGGCTGTTGCAGCTTGCAAACAGAACGAAATCAAAACTCCGAATACATTTAACCCCCTCAGTACTCGTGACCCTAAAGTACTATTATCGCCTGAAGAAAGATACGGATTGCTCTTTGATTCTGTTCAAACGAGTTCTGTTTTTCAAGACTCAAAAACTTTTTTGGATTGCATTCCCAAAATGAGTACCGATAGTATTTTATCCATTTTTGAAGCTGAAAGAATGAAACCCGATTTTGATCTTTCTGCTTTTGTCAATCAATATTTTATAGTACCGACTGCTTCAACTGAGCAGATAGGTAATGCGTCAGAGCCTATTGAACAGTACATTTCAACCCTATGGCCTCAGTTAATGCGTAAAGCGGATACATTGGATTTGGGTACTTTGATACAGTTACCGAATCCTTATATTGTTCAATCAAGACAATCAAGAGAAGTTTATTATCAAGATTCTTATTTTACGATGTTGGGCTTGAAAGCAAGTAATCAGATAGATTTACTCGAGAATATGGTTAAAAACTTCGCCCACTTGATTGATTTTCAAGGTTATGTGCCTTTGGGTAATCGAACTTATTATATTTCACGTACGCAACCGCCTTATTTTGCTTGCATGGTGCAGCTTTTAGCATCCGTGAAAGGTGATGAAATGTATAAAAAATACTTACCACAGTTAGAAAAAGAATACCAGTTTTGGATGGATGGTAAGCCTACAGAGTTGGGGAAGGAGACCAGTTCAAAAAAGAGAGTGGTATGTATGGATGGGAATGTAGTCAATAGATATTACGGTGATGAAAAACCACGACCTGAATTTTTTAAAGAAGATAAACTATTCGCTAAAAAAAGTGGGCAAGATTTAAAACCATTCTACAGGCATTTAAGAGCCTGTTCGGAGTCAGGATGGGATATGTCGAGTAGGTGGTTATCGGATGGAAAAGATAAATATAAATTACATACAACCGATATTGTGCCTGTTGACCTCAATGCGCTGCTTTATAATCTAGAATTAGTGATTATGAAGGGTAAAATTTTGGATAAAAAAATGGATGAAGCAGCGAATTACGAAAAATTATCATCTAAAAGAAGGGAAGCAGTAATGCGCTACTGCTGGAGTGATGATAAGCAAATGTTTTTTGATTTTGATTTTCAGAGATACCGTAAAAAAGAAACTTATTCTTTAGCGGCTGCTTATCCATTGTATTTTAAAATGGTGACAAAAAGGGAAGCCGACAAAATAGCCGAAAACATTGAAAAAATGCTTTTGCTTTCAGGCGGTTTGGTGGCTACTAATAATACCATTGGTCAGAAATTTGATGCGCCATATAGCACTGCTTCGCTACAATGGATAGCCATTCAAGGCTTGCGTAATTATGGTCATAATGATTTGGCAGATGATATCAAAAAGCGTTGGATTCAGCTTTGCACGAGCCATTATCAATCCACTGGAAAGATGCTGGAAAGATATAATGTGGCGGATTTTAATGCTCAATCTGATAGCTTAAGCGCCCCTTTGCAGGATGGTTATGCCCAATCAAATGCGGTTTTATTAAAACTTTTAAGAGAAAATTGATTAAAAATTAAGAGGAAATATAGAAAAATAATTATTTGAAATCGAATCGGCTTGTTTTTTGACTATTGATGTATGAAAAAGAGGCTACTTCAATTTCTACCTTTTTTAGGTGAAGTTGAAACCGCTTTTTAATATAAC
>JANPHO010000013.1:0-11510 GCA_031424515.1 Saprospiraceae bacterium | reverse complement strand
GCTTCATTAAAAATATACTCATAATCCGTGGAACTGATAGTCGGATAAACGGGTACGTTAATGACCCCAATTTGCATCATACCCAAGTCGAGAATTGTCCATTCAGGGCGGTTTTTGATAACAATCGTGGTCAATTTATCGCCCGGTTGAAGCCCTAATTTCAATAATCCACAACTCACTTTATTGGCTAATTCTATAACTTTTTCGGTTGAAAAAGAGCTGACTTCTTTCCCTTCATGCCTGAACGAAAAGGCTTTTTGTTGCGGAAATTTTGCTTGTTGATAATATATAAAATCAAATAAACGCGTAGGATTATCCATAAAAAGACTGATAGTTAAATAATTGGAATATTTTTTTGACGATAGTTTTTTTTTAAAAAATCAGCATTTCGTAGCAATAATACTTAAAATTGAGAATTTTTAAAACAAAAAAACAGATATTGAAAAAGAAAATATCCAATCATCTTTTTACAGCATTTGAGGCCGCCCAATAATTGTATTTAAATACTTGGATATTCACTACCTATTATCTTGAAATTTTATGAATTTTACCATTTAAAAGGTCGGTTATTGTATGAAAAAACTTTTTGATTTTTTGATTTATGGTAATTTTCTGATTGCTGCTTGTGCTGCCTTTCAAGCGTGGCAGACTATCTATATTCGACATTATAGTGTGGATGGTAATCCACAAATCATTTTCATATTTGCGGCTACTTTTTTTCTTTATAATATCCATAAGCCTCTTACTTTTTATTTAAAAAAAGATGTTTTTGATGATATTGCCACTTCCGGTGAGCGCACAAAAGAGCGCTTAAATAAATCCAAAGATTTCGAGACCCCCCTCAGTATTTTGACCTTTACGGCGGGCATGGTGAGTTTAGAATGCTATTTACGCTTTTATATTGATATTCAATGGCAGCTTGTGGGTGTGGGTTTATTATCCATGGCTTATGTTTTGCCCATTTGGAAAGGTAAAAGATTGCGCGATATTCCTTATTTAAAAGTGTTTGTTATAGCGGGTGTATGGGCATTTGTTACAGTTATTTTCCCCTTAAAATCCTTCGCAAAGGAGTGGTACACTTGCGATACTTTTATGATTTTTGAGCGTATGGCTTTCATTTTAGCCATCACACTTCCTTTCGATATTCGCGATATGGAGTGGGATAAAAAGACGGGCGTAAAAACGATACCCCTCAGTATGGGCATTAAAAAATCGAAAATTTTATCGTATTCGCTACTACTTTTGTCGTTTTTAATTGCTGTTTTCATCTTTTCAATGACAGTTTACACCTTAAATACGCTTATTGCGATTAGTCTCTCTCTATTGGTAAGTGCTTATCTTATTTATAAAGTGGATGAAAAAAGGGGAGATTATTTCTACTACGTTTTTATCGATGGCATGCTTTTATTGCAGAGCTTAATGGTGTGTTTTATTTTTTAAAAAACTATATTTCGCATTCTTTTTAGAAAAAAAGTCTTTAATATTTCGATTACGTGTAACTTTGCGCCTTTAAAAATTAAAAAATATCATGTCTTCACACAGTCACAAACTTAATCTTGCGGGAGTTTTAGTAGCAATGGGAATCATTTATGGCGATATAGGTACTTCGCCCTTGTATGTTATGAAAGCTATTGTTACGCCGGAAGGTCATGTCGAAAATATATCAAAAGCCTTAGTTTATGGGGGAATTTCATGTGTTTTCTGGACATTAATGCTCTTAACCACATTCAAATACGTCTATTTGGCACTCAACGCGGATAACCGAGGCGAAGGTGGAATTTTCGCGCTTTATGCATTGGTTCGCCGTTATAAAGCGTCTTGGATTATCTACCCTGCCATTATTGGCTGTGCTGCTCTAATAGCAGATGGATTTATTACACCGCCGATTTCAGTGTCATCAGCAGTAGAAGGTTTGGCTAATTTAGGAACGCGATGGGGTGTTGATTTTGCAAATATTTCAACTGTACCCATTGTATTAACGATTTTGGTAGTTCTATTTATAGTTCAGCAATTCGGTACTAATGCGGTAGGTAAAGCATTTGGCCCCGTGATGATGGTATGGTTTGGGATGATAGCCTTATTGGGTTTAAAATATATTTTGGAATACCCCTCAGTATTTGAAGCCTTAAACCCTGTATATGCATACGATTTGGTCGTGAATTATCGGGGAGAATTATCACATTTGCATGGATTTTGGCTTTTGGGTGCTGTTTTTCTTTGCACAACGGGCGGTGAAGCATTGTACAGTGATTTAGGACATTGCGGTAAAGAGAATATTCGAATCAGTTGGATTTTCGTTTTTATATGCTTGATTTTAAATTATTTAGGTCAAGGTGCCTACTTGATGGCAAATTTTGAAGGTAAACCATTTGATGGCAACAGTGTTTTTTATTCACTCATGTCGCCAGAGTTTTTACCGTTTGGTATTGCAATTGCCACCTGTGCTGCCGTTATTGCGAGTCAAGCCTTGATTACGGGTTGCTTTACGCTTGTTAATGAAGCCATGAAATTGAAATTATGGCCTAACATGAAAGTTAGTTATCCAACTCAAATGATGGGACAGATTTATATCCCTTGGATAAATTGGTTTTTGATGGCGGGATGTATTTTAGTGGTATTATTATTCAAAGAATCAAGTAAAATGGAAGCCGCCTATGGTTTGGCTATCGTTTTAAATATGCTCATGACTACGTCTCTTTTATTGCATTATCTACATATGAAACGCTATTCTTTATGGAAGATAGTGACTGTAGGGGTAGTGCTGACCGTAGTTGAAATGGCATTTATGATTTCAAATTTGATTAAATTTCCGCACGGTGGTTGGTTCAGTGTGCTTTTAGGTTCAGTCTTATTTTTCTTGATTTATATGTGGTATCGGGCTAAATTATTGCGTAAAAAATATACCGATTTGACGGACATCGAACCATATTTGCCCATGCTTAAGGCGCTTATCGAAGATGATACATTACCTAAAGAAGCAACAAATTTGGTGTACATGACAACGGCGGGCGACCATAAGACTATCGATGCCAACATTATCTATTCTCTTTTCAGAAAACGCCCTAAAAGAGCGGATATTTATTGGTTTGTGCACGTGGATATTTGTGATGATCCTTTTGTCCAAAAGTATAAGGTACATACTATTGTGCCTGAAAAGATCTTTTTTATTAATCTTAAATTCGGGTTTAAAGTAGAGCATAAGGTGAATAGGATGTTTGCTAAAATTGTTGAAAACATGCAAAACAACAATGAAGTAGACGAACGTAGCCATTATGCCAGCTTGCGTAAATTCAATATTCCGGCGGATTTTAAATTTATTTTGCTCAATAGCCGTGCTTCGGTGGATGACGAAATCAGCCCTTTTAATCAATTTGTCATTAGGGTTTATAGGGTTCTGAAAAAATTAAGTATTCCAGCACATGAGGATTTTGGTCTCGAAATAGCAAATGTTGAGATTGAGACTATCCCTATTAATATCAGCAAACAAAAAGAGTTTGATTTGAAAAGAGAGCATTGATGAATTAAACAAAGTAACATGGCAAAACAATTTAATGTGGTGAAAACCATAGAATTGAAAGGTGAACTTTCAAAGGAACAAAAACGGTTTAATGGCTTTCTTCAAAGGATAAAAAGTATAAAAGAGCAGATTGAGCTCTCGCGGGAATTGGCTCTTGAATTGGGTCGCATGGTTCAAGAACAAATTAAACCTTTAGAAGATAAAATGTATGATGCATGGAAATCATTCATCCTTGGGTTGGACAGAAGCATGTATGCTCATAATTTGACGCCCAAGCAATTTGAAAAATATGAATCTATTGTTTTTGAGCAAGCGGATAGTTATCTCGGAGTTGCTAAACCCGATGATGAAATAAAAGCGATATTTGATGAGCACAGTGAAGAGAGTTTTGACGATATCCAAGCTGAAAGCGAAGTAGAAGGAAAGGATTACATAGTCCAGATGTTCAAAATGCAATTCGGAATTGACATAGACCCCGATGATATTGACGATGTACAAAATCCTTTCAATAACCCCAAATTATTTGAAAAAATACAAGAAGCGAAAGAAAAACATGATGCTGATGCTGAAATAAACGCGCAGAAAAAAGCTGAAAGCGAGGCAAAACGCGTAAAGACGGATAAGCAAATTAAAAAAGAAGAGAGTCGTAAAGCGGCGGAATCTGCGGTTAGTAAAACAACCAAGCAGATTTACTTGGATTTGGTTAAAAATTTTCATCCAGACACTGAAATGGATGAGGAAAAGAAAAAGTGGAAAACCGAAATCATGCAGCAAGTAACAGTGGCGTATGATGAAGATGATTACATAAAACTCCTTGAACTGCAAATGACACTCCTTGAAAATAGGGAAAACGCTGTTGAAAAGTTTGATAATAAGCAATTACGACATTTCAATGATGCTCTGAGGCAGCAAGTACAGGAGTTAGAAATGCAATTAACGATGAGTTCTCCAGCCTCAAACCCCATGTTTACGCACGGGCATTTATTCCATTTGAACGGTGACCAGATGAAACGCAACGTGAATAGGCATATCAAGGAAATTCAAAGCGAATTGAACCGTTACAGAGATTCTCTCAATTATATCCAATCACTTAAAGGCTTCAAAGAATATGTCAAAAGATATGAATTAGACGATAATATGGATATTGATATGGGGATGTTGATGGAAATGATGCGTTTTATGAAATAAAAATATGGATTTTTATTAAAATACTGAGGGGGTGCCAAAAGCACCCCCTCAGTATTTTAACAGTATTTTAAACATTTTCACAGTAAAAAGCCTTTCACTTTGATTGAACTAAACCGTAACTTTGTACTTTGATTTTTTTACCATTAAAAAGCCTTTTCCCGTAAGAAAAGCGTTTAAAATAAAAGATAATTTATGACAAAACCAGACATTCGTCAACTCGCAAAAGAACGCATACTCGTTATTGATGGCGCAATGGGTTCCATGATTCAACAATATAAGCTCACGGAAAAGGATTTTCGAGGAGAACGTTTTAAAGATTTTCATCTTGATATTCAAGGCAATAATGATATTTTGAGCATTACACGCCCAGATGTCATTAAAGCCATTCATAAGGCTTATCTTGATGCAGGTGCAGATATTTTAGAAACAAATACTTTCTCTGGAACTACTATTGCTCAAGCGGATTACGAATTGGAATCTGCTGTGTATGATATTAATTTTGAATCTGCTAAAATCGCTCGTGAAGCAGCAGATGAATATACGGCACTCGACCCCTCAAAACCCCGCTACGTGGCGGGTGCAATTGGACCCACTAACCGTACTCTTTCCCTTTCGCCCGATGTGAATAACCCGGGCTACCGTGCCGTTACATTTGACCAAGTAGCGGACGCTTATTATGAGCAAATAGAGGGATTAGTGGATGGTGGCGTGGATATTTTATTAGTAGAAACGATTTTTGATACGCTCAATGCTAAAGCGGCTATTTATGCCATTGAAAAATATTATTCCGCACACCCCTCAGTAAAAAGGCTGCCCGTGATGATTTCGGGCACAATTACCGATGCTTCTGGCAGGACTTTGAGCGGGCAAACGGCAGAGGCTTTTTATATTTCAATAGCGCATACTTCTAATCTATTGACAGTAGGTCTGAACTGTGCCTTAGGTGCAGACGAAATGCGCCCGCACGTGGAATCTCTTTCAAAAATTGCGACTTGTTTGGTTCATGCTTACCCTAATGCAGGACTTCCAAACGAATTTGGTGAATACGACCAAAGCCCCGAAGAAATGCAAAAATTCATTCGTGATTTTGCGGAATCAGGTTTTGTAAATATCGTAGGTGGCTGCTGTGGAACTACGCCTGACCATATCCGCGCCATGTCGGAAGCAGTCAAAGGCTTAAAACCACGGAAAGCGGCTAAACCAACGGGTTATTCCATGTATGCAGGTCTGGAGCCTTTGATAGTGCGAGAAGAAACTAATTTTATCAACGTCGGTGAAAGAACGAATGTTACGGGCAGCCGAGCGTTTGCTCGTTTAATTAAGCAAGGTGATTTTACTGCCGCTTTGGATGTAGCTCGCCAGCAAGTAGAGGGTGGTGCGCAGGTGATAGATGTGAATATGGACGAAGGCTTATTGGATTCTGAAAAAGCGATGGTTGAGTTTTTGAACCTTGTGATGGCAGAGCCCGATATAGCTAAATTGCCCATCATGATTGACTCTTCTAAGTTTCATGTCATAGAAGCTGGTTTGAAATGTGTGCAAGGAAAGTGCATTGTGAACTCTATTTCAATGAAAGAAGGCGTTGAAAAATTCATTGAGCAAGCGAAAATAGTGAGGAGTTACGGGGCGGCTGCGGTGGTCATGGCATTTGACGAGCAAGGGCAAGCCGACACCACAGAGCGTAAAGTGGATATTTGCGAAAGAGCGTATAAAATATTGACGGAGCAAATTGGCTTCCCTCCATCGGATATTATTTTTGACCCCAATATTTTTGCCGTCGCAACGGGTATTGAAGAGCACAATGAATACGCCATTTATTTCATTGAGGCTTGTAAAGGCATCAAAGAACGTTGTCCGGGGGCTAAAATTTCGGGCGGTGTATCCAATATTTCGTTCAGTTTCAGGGGAAATGACAAGGTACGTGAGGCGATGCACTCAGCATTTTTGTACCACGCAACCCGCGCAGGTATGGACATGGGCATCGTGAATGCGGGCATGATTGAGGTGTACGACGATATTCCAAGACAACTTTTGACATTGGTTGAAAATGTACTTTTTAATAAAAATGAAAGTGCTACTGAGGAGCTGACTACTTACGCGGAATCCCTCAAAGATACAGGTGGTAAGGCAGTAACAAAGGACTTAGCTTGGCGCGAACTCACGCTTGAGCAACGCATTACGCACTCTTTGGTGCGCGGAATTGATGAATTTGTGGAAGAAGATACCGAAGCCGCGCGCATAAAATATCCTACACCTTTGACAATCATCGAAGGACCTTTGATGGATGGGATGAATGTAGTCGGTGATTTGTTTGGTTCTGGTAAAATGTTTCTACCGCAAGTGGTGAAATCTGCCCGCGTTATGAAAAAAGCGGTGGCATATTTGACACCTTTTATTGAAGCTGAAAAACTCAGAACGGGCAACACTGAAAGTAGTTCAAAAGGTAAAATATTGAT
Organism: Saprospiraceae bacterium; assembly: GCA_031424515.1. Classification (GTDB taxonomy): domain Bacteria; phylum Bacteroidota; class Bacteroidia; order Chitinophagales; family Saprospiraceae; genus JAAFJT01. Next base: position 4,349 of record JANPHO010000013.1, on the reverse strand, counting down.
GGCAACTGTAAAAGGTGACGTGCATGATATTGGTAAAAACATCGTGGGCGTGGTCTTGGGCTGTAATAACTACGATATTGTAGATTTGGGCGTGATGGTGCCAGCCGATAAAATATTGAAAATAGCGCGTGAGGAGAAAGTGGATATCATCGGTTTATCGGGTTTGATTACGCCGAGTTTGGATGAAATGGTACATGTGGCTAAAGAAATGGAACGCCAAGGCATGAAAATTCCGTTGATGATTGGCGGTGCAACCACTTCTAAAACGCATACGGCGGTTAAAATTGATGAGCAATACAAAGGCGGGCAAGTTGTTCACGTCCTTGACGCATCTCGCTCCGTATCCGTGGCAAGTTCGCTTTTAAGCAAAGAAGGTACTGTAAAACAAGATTTTATAAATAGCATAAAAGCTGAATACGAACAAGTCCGTGTACTGAGGGGTAACAGGAAATCTTCTAAAAAATACTTGACCCTCAACCAAGCGCGTAAAAATAAAACGCCTTTGGATTGGTCAAACTATACACCACCAAAACCCTCTTTTTTAGGTATTAAAACCTTTGAAAATTATGATTTGGCGGAACTCCGTAAATATATTGACTGGACGCCTTTCTTTCAATCTTGGGAATTACATGGCAAATACCCCGCTATTTTAACCGACGAAATCGTGGGAGTAGAAGCCGTAAAACTCTTTAATGATGCTCAAAAAATGCTCGACTGCATTATTACTGAGGGGTGGTTGAAAGCCCGCGCGGTCATTGGCTTTTTTCCGGCTAACAGCACAGAAGATGATATTGAGCTTTATTTTGATGAAAAAGATGAAGAAGTTTTGACTGTTTTACATAACCTAAGACAGCAAAATCAAAAAGCTCCCGGGCAACCCAATTACTGCTTAAGCGATAATATTGCGCCTAAAAACAGTGGAAAAAGAGATTATATCGGCGGTTTTGCGGTCACCACAGGTATTGGCATTGAAGAACACGTGGCACGTTTTGAAAAAGACCACGACGATTACAACGCCATTTTAATAAAAGCCTTGGCAGACCGTTTTGCCGAAGCCTTTGCCGAGCGTATGCACGAGCGCGTCCGCAAAGAGTTTTGGGGATATGCCCAAAGTGAAACGCTTGAAAACAATCAATTGATTGAAGAAGAATATCAAGGTATTCGCCCTGCTCCGGGCTACCCCGCCTGCCCTGACCATACCGAAAAAGCGACTTTATGGGAACTTTTAAAACCTGAACAAAATGCAGGTATCACCATAACAGAAAGCTTTGCGATGTATCCAACGGCTGCCGTAAGTGGTTGGTATTTCAGCCATCCCGATTCCAAATACTTCGGCTTGGGTCAAATATCCAAAGACCAAGTGGAGGATTATGCTGAGCGCAAAGGCATGGGATTGGAAGAAGCAGAACGGTGGTTGGCGCCTGTTTTGAATTATGATGTGTAGTATACAAGTGTCAGAGTGACAACCAATCATCTTAAAAGGCAAGTAAAAAACTGTCGTAATGTTCAAAAAAACTATTAAATTTGTAAGAAAAAGGAATGACTGCTTATCGAAATATATATGACAGCCTTGCAGAATTAATAGCAGGTATGGATGCTCCAAAAGTACTTGCATTCCATGCACCTAAAGATTTGCAGGAACGTGTAGAGGTGTTATTGGAAAAGAAGCAAGAATCTTCTTTAACTATAAGAGAGCAAGAAGAGCTTGATCACTATTTTATTTTGGAACATATTGTCCGTCTTGCGAAATCGCGAGCGCGTTTACGTTTGTCACAAGCTTAAACAATGAGTAAATATATTCCAGAAAAACTCAGAGCTAAGGTAGCAGAGAGAGCACATTTTCGTTGTGAATATTGTCGCCGATTAGAAAGTGATTCTTTTATAAAATACCAAATAGACCACATTATAAGCCGCAAACATGGTGGATTAACAGTTTTAGGTAATTTAGCTTATTGCTGCCCAATATGTAACAGTAATAAAGGTTCTGATATAGCCACTATTTTAAAAGATGAAGATGTTTTAGTGGGGTTATTTCACCCACGTAAGCATAACTGGTTCGAACATTATGACGTATCAGAAGGCTTATTAAATGCTAAAACAGCAATCGCTGAAGCAACAATTAAGGTTCTCGACTTGAATAATATTAATCGTATCTTAGAGAGGATTGATCTAATTGAGGCTGGTCTCTTTCCATAACTCAAAAAAAGTGAATGTATTTTTTAAATAGGTAAAAATACTGAGGGGGTAATGGCATTTAACATTACCCCTCAGTATTTGCTAATTTTGAAAATAAAAAACAAAATTATCTTTAAAATCTATGATAAAATCAGCCACTCCTCACGATTTTGACTTCTTCTACAACCTCTATTTTCATCCTCAGATTAATCCATATTTATTGTATGAAATGATGGATAAGGCTGAATTTCAACCCATTTTTGATGATTTATTAGAGAAAAAGGTACTTTTTATATTTGAAATGGATGGGCAAGATGTCGGAATGTTCAAATTAATCCCTTTAACTTTTCGGTGTAATCATATTGCGTACTTGGGTGGAGTGGCGATTCATCCCGATTTTTTGGGCAAAGGCTATGGCTCAATGATGATGCAAGCAATTGTAGAATATGGTGCTGAATTGGGTTTAAAACGCATGGAACTGAGCGTGGCGGCTATCAACGATAAAGCCACTCATATTTATGAAAAAGCGGGTTTCCAAAAAGAGGGTGTGCTAAGAAATTATACCTATTTAAAAAGTGAAAATAGGTATTTGGATGAAGTGCTGATGTCGTATTTATATCCGATTTAGGCTTTAAAAGTGCCGTTTTATAGTTTTTTACTTGTTAAAACGGATGTATCAGATACTAAAGTAGGTACTTGGTAGTTGCCCAAATCCACCTGCACATTCGGGAAAAGCGTTTTTAATTCTATCGAATCTTTATCCGAAATGCCCGTGTTAAAAAGGAAAATTTGCTTCAAATTCTTCATTTTACTGAGGGGGGTAAGTCCTTGAGCAGTGACTTTTGTTCCTACCAAATTGAGATATTGTAATTGCTCCAAATTAATTAAATTCACCAATTTTATATCACTAATTCGCGTATCATTTAAATATAGTTTAGTCAAATTAGGCATTTGAGAAATAACTGAAAATACGGAATCGGTAATTGCGGTATTGCCCAATTTCAACCACGCAATATGTTTTAAAGCGGGTTGTAATTTTTGAACATCAGCGTCCGTTGCGTTGGATTTTGAGATAAAATTAACGGCTAAAAAATTATTATTTGGTGCAATGGGTAAAGCCATAATCCCCTCTTTTTTCAATGATTCTAATACCTTTTCATCCGCTTTTTCAACCGTCGTTTTAGGTAAATAATCATTTGAAACAGGCTTGGCAGCAACGCCACCTTTTGAGTAAGATGCTAAAATAGCTTTTATATTATCGGCTTGTGGCATCGTTTCCACTGTTTTATCAGCAGTAGCACCGCCCGCAATCCACCATTTTAAAAGCTCAATTTCATCGTTTGTGGGTTGCGGTTTGCCTTTTGGCGGCATGTGTTCTTCTTCGTGAATATCCAATAAAAGGCGTTTTATCATAAGACTTTGCTCGGCTTGACCAGCCACGAGTGGGGCTCCATTTTTACCCCCCCTCAGTATCGAAGCCATTTCGTCGAATCTCAACTGACCTTTTTGCTTGGTGGTGCCATGACAAACGACGCATTTTTCATTTAAAATTGGTTGAATCAAGTCTTTAAAAACCACTGCCTTTTGGATATTTTCAATCACTGGTTTTTCGTTTTTATTCGTATTTGAAACAATTTCAGTAGTAAAAAGGTAGTTTTCACCATGTGTCAAACTTCCACCGAAATGCCCTGCCACTGAAAGCAAAATAGCTAAAATAATGCTTCCAATTCTATTGTCTTGCTTTTTAAAAATAAACAAACCCGTAGCCAATACGGCAACGCTGATACCTAAATATTGATGATACATCAAAGTCTCATCCTCGTAACCCCCGTTTTGAGATAAAAACCAGCCTGTGGTACAAGCGACTACAGCACTTGCCGCACCCAAGCCTAAAGTCCAAAACAGTATTTTTTTACCCCCAGCATAAGCTTCAAAACGGGTTAAAAACACTAATACGACATTAAAAAGCAAGATGCCAATCGGTAAATGGACGACTAAAGGATGAAGTTTTCCGAACATATATTGGGTATTATTTCAGCAATTCGCTATGTTTTGATAATCAATTGTTTATAAATTTAATGAAAAACGTTTTGTTGTTTTAGAGTTTCCTAAAAATCGTAAAAACGTGCTATTTTATTACTTTTCATATCGTTCTTGATGTAGCGTTTTTGTAT
>JANPHO010000012.1:0-3970 GCA_031424515.1 Saprospiraceae bacterium | reverse complement strand
CCCGCGCATAAAAGAATATCACGATTATATGCTCAGTTGGTCGCCGTACGATAATGTTGAAAAAGCCTATTACCCAGCGATATTGGCAACGGGTGGCTTAAACGATACGCAAGTGCCTTATTATTCACCTGCTAAATGGGTGCAAAGGGTGAGGGCGCACAACACAGGAAAAAATCCAATTATTTTTAAATGCAATATGGATGCTGGGCACGGTGGTCAGTCAGGCAGGTTTGATAAATTTCATCTTATTTCCCTAAAATACGCTTTTGTTTTAGATTGCTTGGGCATTGATGAATAATATTTAAATTCAAGTTTTAGAGCATTTTATGGATTAATTCTTAACGTAATGTAAAAAGTAGTATAGATTTTGTATCGATTTTTTGAGGTTACAAAACATCTAAGTTGATTTTTGATGCGTATATGTCAATGAAAAATAGCTGTTTATGGCTTTTTTTTAAAACTGGCATAAGAATTTCTTAGTAGTTATATATAATTATAATCCGAATATGCTCATAACCATAAAAAAACATTTTCTGATTGCACGTTGGAGTCTTCTTCCAGTCGTGCTATTGTTTTTTATGGTCATTTACACATCTTGTCACAACGCGCGAATTACTTCTGTTTCAGACATTTCAGCCCCTACAGCAGTTAAAAAAACTACGGTTTTTAAAGAGTTTGGTCATGAAAGAAAAGATGATTATTACTGGATTAGAAACAATACTGACACGACTACTCTCAACCTTTTGAAGGCAGAAAATGCGTACGCCGATAGAATATTAGCGCGCACGGAAAAACTTCGCCAAACATTATTGGATGAACTGGTGACAAGCTCAAAAAGTACTGTGATTACGGCACCGATGAAAAGCCGTGGCTATTGGTATTACAGTCGAATGGAATCGGGGCGTGAATTTCCGATTCATTATCGTAAAAAAGACAATTGGAATGCACCCGAAGAAATGATTTTGAATTTGGATAAAATTGCGAAAGGTTTTAAAGTATTTAGAATGCCGCAATTTCAAGTTAGTCCCGATAATAATTACATTGCTTTTATGGTGGATACCGTAGGCGATAGGAATTATACCATTTTTATTAAAGACCTCAGAACAGGTAAATACGCAGAAAAAAGTAATCGAAATATCAATAGTGGGGGTTTTTTCTGGGCAAATGACAGTAAAACCATTTTTTATATTCAAAATGATAAACTTCAACGCGGGTATCGTTTACTGACTCATAAACTTAATACTGAATTTGAAACAGATAAAGTTGTCTATGAGGAAATAGATAATGTTTACTGGTTAACGCTCACCAAATCTCGAAGTCGGGAGTATATCTTTTTAACCTCTGAAAGCTATGTGGCTACAGAGGTCGCTTATTTTAATGCCAATAAGCCAGACGACACCACAAGAAACGTTATGATACCTCGCAAGAATGGTATTTTGTATTATGCCAATCACTATAAAGAAGATAGTTTTTATATTTTTAATAACTATCAAGCCACCAATTTCAAATTATCAAAAGCACCCCTCAGTACTACGAGCATTGAAAGCTGGAAAGATGTCATTCCCCACAGCGATTCATCGTTATTGATGAAATATGAAATACTGGATGATTACATTGTGTTTCAAAATCGGGTAAAGGGCTCTATTTTAATAAATATCCTTGAAAAAGCCAATAATAGTATTAAAAAAGTGGATTTCGATGAAGAGTCGTACAATGCCGAATTTTATGTTGCTGACTTCGATAATCTTAAATTAGATTCAATTCGCTACAATTATCAGTCCCTCAAAACGCCTTTTTCGACCTTCAAATATGATATAAAAACAAGAAAAAAGACGCTCCTTTCACAAGATGTGATTGAAAATTACAACCCTAAAAATTACGCAACCAAAAGGATTTTGGTGCCCTCGCGAGATGGTGAACGGATACCTGTCTCTCTGGTATACAAAAAAGGTGCTTATTCGCCCAACGGGAAAAAACCTTTGATTTTGACAGTTTATGGGGCTTATGGCGTAAATTATGAAGCGGATTTTAGCCCAGAAATAATCAGTCTTTTGAATAGAGGCGTTGCGTTTGCTATTGCACACGTGCGCGGCGGTCAGGAATTGGGGCGAAAATGGTATGAGGATGGTAGAGCCCTAAAAAAGAAAAATACTTTCAATGATTACATAGATTGCGCTGAATATTTAATTAAAAATCAATACGTCGCTCCCGATAAATTATGTGCGGATGGTATGAGCGCGGGCGGATTAGTGGTTTGTGTAGCAGCGAATGAACGTCCAGATTTGTTTAGAGTCATGACGCCTGAATTGCCTTGGACGGATGCAATTACTGATGCATATGATGTCAATTTGCCATTGACTTCGCAAGAGTGGGAGGAATGGGGCGATGCCCGCAACGAAGCCACATACGATTACATGAAAGCTTGGTCGCCTTATGATAATATTAAAAAAGCGGCATATCCCGCTATTTTGACTACAAGTGCTTTTTATGATACCCAAGTCCCATATTATAGTCCCGCCAAATGGGCTTTAAAATTGAGGGACAATAACACGGGTACTCACCCAATAATTCATAGATGTCTCTTAGAAACGGGTCATGCGGGACCCAGCGGACGTTATGAGACCTACCGTGAAATGGCAATTAAATATGCCTTTATCCTCACAGAGCTTGGTATAAAGAAGTAATTAGGCTGTATCTTATTTTTTAAAATACCTATTAAAACCATAAAAACCCACAACTTTGAGACAAGTTGTGGGTTTTTATGTCTAAATAATGTGAGGTACGTTTTCAGTATTATTTTAACTTTAAAAACATGAAATAAAAGGGGCTCGCAAATATAAAAACGCTTATTTTTGCACGCTTTTTTAAAACTGTTTTGAGTTTTGAGTTTCAAGTTTTGAGTTTTTCTATTACTCAAAACCTAAAACCCAAAACTCAAAACTCAAATTATGAATAATTATGTCTAAAATTCTCATTATTGGTGCGGGTGGCGTTGGTCAAGTAGTTGTCCACAAATGCGCGCAACACCCCTCAGTATTCAGCGAGATTATGCTCGCAAGTCGTACTAAATCCAAGTGCGATAAAATTGCCGAAGGTGTAAAAAAACAATACGGCGTGGATGTGAAAACGGCTGGAATTGACGCCGAAGACGTTCCCGCTTTGACTGCCCTTTTGAAAGAATATCAGCCCGTCATGGTCATCAATGTAGCTCTGCCATATCAAGATTTGACCATCATGGATGCGTGTTTGAACGCTGGTGTTCATTACTTGGATACCGCCAATTATGAGCCAAAAGACGTGGCAAAATTTGAATATTCATGGCAATGGGCGTACCAGGAGCGTTTCAAAGAAGCGGGTTTGATGGCAGTTTTGGGCTGTGGTTTTGACCCCGGTGTGACGAATGTGTACACTGCTTACGCTGCCAAACACCATTTCGATGAAATTCATGAACTCGATATTGTAGATGCCAACGCAGGTTCGCATGGCAAGGCATTCGCTACTAATTTTAATCCTGAAATCAATATTCGTGAAATCACTCAAAACGGTCGCTATTTTGAAAATGGCGAATGGATTGAAATTCCACCGCATAGCGTGAGAATGGATTTGAATTATCCCGAAATTGGTCCTAAACCAAGCTATGTTATATACCACGAAGAGCTTGAAAGTTTGGTTAAAAACTTCCCAACTTTGAAACGCGCTCGTTTTTGGATGACTTTTGGTGATGAATATTTAACGCATCTACGTGTGATTCAAAACATAGGTATGGCGGGTATCGAACCAATCGATTTTCAAGGTCAAAAAATCGTTCCATTGGAGTTTCTAAAAGCCGTTTTACCGAATCCGGGCGATTTAGGTGAAAATTATACGGGTTGGACATCCATTGGTTGCCGTATCAAAGGCATCAAAAACGGTGAAGAAAAGACTTATTACGTCTATAATAATTGCAGTCACAAAGCCGCTTATGAGGAAA
>JANPHO010000011.1:0-3694 GCA_031424515.1 Saprospiraceae bacterium | reverse complement strand
AGTAATTACAAATAAAAAAGGCATATTCTACTATATTTGCGCTTCAAAAAAGGGCTTGGATATGAAAATTTTATTCACACGTACTATCGACAATCATCAGATTCAGAAATTAGAGGCTTTGGGGCTTCAAGTATCCATCATTAACTTATTGAAAATCAATATCTTAAATAGTGCCCAAGATAATATTTTAAAACACTTCCACCTTTTCAAAAACCTTGTTTTTACGAGTAAACACGCCGTCCGCATTTTTTTCGATATTTTAAAAAAGGAAAATTTACAGCTTTCAGCCGAAGTAAAAATATTCTCCACTTCAGGCGAAACGCAAAATACACTTAAAAAATACGGCTACACCCCTACCCTCTCCGCCCCTTCAGCCGCACCACTCGCTCAGTTAATGGTTTCGGAAGCCGACCTATCCGAAGGAGTCTATTTTATTGCGGGAACGCTCAGTTTATCCATTTTACCCAATTTTTTACTTAAAAACGACATAAAATTTCAAACAATCACCGTGTATGAAACTGTTAAAAAAGCACTTATGCACCCCCTCTCCGAAAGGAGTCCGATGGACAGTAATTTTGATGCTTTAGCGTTTTTTAGCCTCAGTGCCGTGGATGCTTTTTTAATGAAAAATACAATACCTGAGTTCACGCCCATTTTCACCCTCGGCAACACCACAGCGCAGTATTTAGAGGAAAAAACGGGCGCAAAGTGTATCTTTGTAGCCCCAAAACCCACGATTGATTCTTTGATAGATAAAATAATTGAAACGTTAAAATAAAATATGATTCGTAGAAACCGCATACTCCGCAGCTCGGAAGCCATCCGCCAATTGGTACAAGAAACCCACATTTCGCCCACTGATTTTATAGTGCCGATGTTCATCATTGAAGGCAAAAATATCCAAGAGGAAATACCTTCTATGCCCAATTATTACCGTTTTTCATTGGATTTGGCGGTAAAAGAAGCGCAATTACTCTGGAAAATGGGTTTAAAATCCGTCCTCCTTTTCGTGAAAGTTCCCGACGAATTGAAGGATAATGCAGGCAAAGAAGCCCTCAATACTGAGGGGTTGATGCAACGCGCCATCCGAGCCATCAAAAATGCCGTTCCCGATATGTGTGTGATGACCGATGTGGCACTCGACCCCTACTCCAGCTACGGACACGATGGCATCGTCGAAAATTTTGAAATAGTCAATGATAAATCAGTTGACCTTTTGGCTCAAATGTCCGTTTCGCACGCACTTGCAGGAGCTGATTTTGTTGCACCCAGTGATATGATGGATGGTCGGATAGGTGCCATTCGCCACGCTTTAGAAGCAGAAGGTTTGTCCCAAACGGGCATTTTAGCCTATTCTGCCAAATACGCTTCGTGTTTTTATGGACCTTTCCGGGACGCCCTCGATTCTGCGCCGGGATTTGGGGATAAAAAAACGTATCAAATGAACCCTGCCAACCGCATCGAAGCCATCAAAGAAACCCAAATGGACATCGAAGAAGGTGCCGACATCGTGATGGTGAAACCCGCCCTCTCCTACTTGGATATTATCAGAGATGTAAAAAACAGCGTCAACGTCCCCGTTGCAGCTTACAATGTTTCGGGCGAATATGCCATGATAAAAGCCGCCGCTCAGATGGGTTGGCTCAACGAAGAAAAAGCAGTTGTGGAGGTTTTAATGTCCATTAAAAGAGCTGGTGCTGATTTGATTGCCACTTACTTTGCAAAGGATATTGCAAGTAAAATGTGATATTAGATGTTAGAATAGGGAAATTTTAATAATTTCCCTATTCTTTCAAAATTAAAGCTGATTATCTAATTAGATAGTTAGATAACTATCTATTAAAATACGTAATTGCTTAACCAGATGGTCGCTGTTGCTCCGTTTAGTCACTGACTTCACTGATATTGACTGATTTTACACTGATTTAAGCGTAAATTAAAAAAAAAATCAGTGTAAAATCAGTCAATATCAGTATAATCAGTGGCTAAATGGAGCGTAAGCGACTGATTAGTTAAGTAATTACTAAAATACTATTTATGCTTCTCTAAATATTCAGCGAGAGCCGAATTACATATATCGGACATCGAAACACCCTTATCCAAAGCGTGTATTTTAACCTTTTTGAGCAAACTGCGCTCTATCAACGCTGTAATCCCTACCCGATTGGATTTATCTTTCACGACTGCCTTTTTCTCTTTTTTAGGTTTTTCTTCTTTGGGTTCTTTCTCCTCTTTTTTAATTTTTACGGGCATTTCCTTACCCGTAAGCATGGCTGCTGCGGAAGTGACATTATCGGCAGTTGGCAAATCCGTCTCAGTCTTATTAAATACTGAGGGGTTGAAGCTGGTAGGCGGAAGAAGCGGTTTTTTAACTTTAGCCATTGGATTATTTTTGTATGATGTTCAAAAATTCGTTCAACCATATAGAGAAATTTTGCTTGGCACTATCGCTGCTCTCGGGGTCATAAAGGCTTGTAAAAGTGTCAGCCTCCCTGTAAGCCGCATAATCTGGCAAATAATTTTCCATAACATCCAGTTCACTTTTTCGTTCTTTCAGTTCCTCCATCAAACTCTGACTGGCCCGACTGCGCGAACGATACATGTTCACAAATGCCCAAATACTGAGGGGTCTATTCGTCAACTGCCGCGCACTTTGCGCCTGCTTAGCAAAGTTAAGATACGTATAATTAGCCGAAAAATTGAAGTTGCCACTTACAAACGGGATAAAAATGAGATCAGCATACATCATGCATCGGCTAATTTCCTGTTGCAAAGCGTCAGCTTTCAAATCCAAATGCCCACGAGCATCTATGAAAACCAGTTGATACGTCTTGTCTATATCCGCAATGCGTTTTTGCAACTCTTTCATATCCATCCGCATCACATCAAAAGGCGGCGTTACGTTTTCATAAAAAGTGTTGTCAATCTCTCTCAATTCCGCAATACTGGCTTGTTCATCAATATCCAGCACGCAAGTTTTAAGATTAAATGGAGATGAGGACAAGGCACAAGCCGCTAACACAGTTGTTTGGCTCTTCCCCACCCCACCTTTCATAGAATTAATAAAAATTATCTTGGCCATAAATTCAAAATTTTTCACAAAGATAAAAATAGATATCTAAATAGCTAATCAGCTAATTACTTTTTTAGATAAATAGACTATTATCTAAGCATCTAATTAGATTATTAGATAACTAGATAATAATTTGTCATTGAATTTTATTAGCTAATTAGATAGTTATCTATAAAATTCATTTAGAAAATAACGTTCTTGGATTCTGAAACGGTTAAAAAATATAAGCTACATATCTAACTAGATATTTGTATTACTAGCTAATTAGATAATTAGATAAATATCTAACAAAAGTAATATAAATCAATAAAATCTGTGAAGAAAATCGAGAAGAATAAAACAAGAAAAGCAAATAACTTTGTTTTTCGCAGCTAAGAGCGCCAAATAGCTTTTCATCGCATACTTTTGAGGCTCACTAGAATAATAGCCTTAAAACGAAGAAATGGGCGTAAGTATTTGCGTGATAACGAAACACCTTGTTTAGAAAATAAAAAATAAATGCAATTTTGATATAGTAACTTTTGAACACAAAAATAAGGAATGAAACGCTTAAAATAGCTGAGTGAAATGTGAAATTCGTATTTAAAATTAAAACCACCGTTTTTAAAAGGAGTTTATAAT
>JANPHO010000010.1:0-2396 GCA_031424515.1 Saprospiraceae bacterium | reverse complement strand
CATAAAAAATGGTAAGCCAGCTGCATAGCACGTCATCAAGCCCGTAAAGGTTTGTGGATACATCGTCGTTGAGTGAAACCAAACGCCGAAATTTGAAATAAGGAAGAATAAAGTAGAGCCCAATAAGCTCGCACCAACCACATTCGCCATTTTTACTTTTTTCAATAAAGTCCACCCCAATACCGTTATCAAAGCAATACTGCCATAGATAAAGATAGACCCCTCAGTAAAAAGGGTAAAATTTGGGTTATACTCCTTGTATATCACATTATTAAGCACCAAATCACTCAACCACATAGCTACAAGCGGCAACAATACCGATTGCCAACGTTGGGAAAAATAAGCACCACCGAACAATGCCATCGCCCCTACTGCCGTAGCATTAGGCGGGTGAGGCAATAAACGACTCATTGCCGCTGCCAATACTATAAGAGCTAAAACGCCTAAGCGAAGATTCAATTTTGTTTGCATAAAACGAAAGGCTTTATTTGAGTGTAAAATAATATCCCGCAAATTTAAAGCATTAAAACAAGAAACCCATAAAGTTTATTTAAAACCTTATGGGTTGTACTCTAATTGTTCAAAAATTAACTTCAAACACTAGTTTATCTTGATTTAATCGTGAAAATTGAGCCCATGAGTTGTAGCATTGACATATTTTCTACGAATTGTAAAATCACCAAACCACTCGTCTTTTTCTCGATTTTTAGCGTAATCTTCGATAATCGGTTTCAATTCAGCTATAATTTCATCTTCATTTAGCATTTCTTTATAGAGTTTATTCAAACGCTCGCCGCCATGCCCCGCTCCGAGATATAAATTATACCGCCCCACGGCACGACCAATTAAGCCAATTTCACCTAAATACGGACGCCCACAACCATTCGGGCAGCCCGTCATTCTGATAACAATTTCCTTATTATCCAAAGCATTCATACGAATAATGCCATCCAATTTGGTTATCAAACTCGGCAAATAACGCTCAGCTTCCGCAAACGCCAAAGTACACGTATTCAAAGCCACACACGCCATAGAATTGAGACGCAAACCTGTGTGTTTGTATACCTCACGCATGACACCGTATTCACTCAAAATATCTTGCACTCTATCCTTACTTCTCGCAGGAATATTACAAATCATTAGGTTTTGATTGCCCGTCAGACGGAAATCACCCAGACCCAACATAGCCACTTCGTGCAACGCCGTTTTGAGCTTATACTGAGGGGTATCTTTCACGCGACCACCTTCGATAAAAAGCGTCAAATTCATATTGCCATTATGATTTTCAGACCAACCGTAATGGTCGCCATTGCTTTCAAAATGATACGGTTTTGCGGGTTCTAAATCATAACCACACCGCTCATTTATCTCCGCCACGAAAGTGTCCAAACCGAATTTATCAATCGTATATTTCAACCTTGAAAATTTACGATTCTCCCGATTGCCCCAATCCCGTTGGATAGTCATTACTTTTTCACTCACGTCCACCACCCTACTTTTATCGCAATACCCAATCACATCCGCCAAACGTGGGTAGGTTTCGGGCATTCCGAATGTCATCCCGAAGCCGCCACCAATGGCAATATTATAGCCTTTTAATTCCCCATTTTCAATGATGGCAATCAAACCAAGGTCATTGGCAAAAATATCAACGTCATTATAAGGTGGAATTGCCGCCGCAATTTTGAATTTACGGGGCAAATAATGCTTACCATAAATTGGCTCATCATCAGGCTGACCCGTGCGGGTAATTAAATTATTCGCTTTAGCAATAATTTTACCAACGGGCGTTTCACTCTCCACTTTTACAGAACTATCCGCTTCTTGGTTTTCGAGCCAAATCTCGTAATAAGCCGAAGTTTTAGGCGTTAAATGCGCTGAAATTTGACAAATATCCTTATAAACATCTTCATGAGCAGGTGTTTGATACGGATTTGGGTTCATCATCACATTCCGATTCACATCACCGCAACCCGCTATCGAATCCAACAAAACTTCATTAAAACCCTTAATCGTTTTCGATAAATTGCGCTTCAAAATACCATGCAATTGGAACGCTTGGCGGGTCGTCAATTTCAAACCACCGTTGCCATATTTATCAGCCAAATCTGACATATTCAACCACTGCTGCGGCGAGCATATCCCACCAGGCACGCGCACCCGAATCATGTACGAGAACAGCGGCTCCAACTTCTGGCGTTTACGCTCACTATCAATATCACGGTCAGTTTGTTGGTACGAACCATGAAATTTTATCAGTTGCGTATCATCGGCAGCAATCGAGCCTGTCACCTCATTGTGCAAACTCTCTACCAATGTACCCCGCAAATAGCGGCTTTTGTCCTTGATGATTTCTACTTCTGAAACTTTCTTTTCCATAAAATTTTAAAGTGTTT
>JANPHO010000009.1:0-5500 GCA_031424515.1 Saprospiraceae bacterium | reverse complement strand
AATCATTTTCTTACCCATCATTGTCGGTATATTGGCGGGCAGTTACCCCGCTTTGTTTTTGTCTTCTTTTGAGCCTATTAAAGTTTTAAAAGGCCGTTTTAATCTCAAAGGTGGTAGTTTACGCAATGCTTTAGTGGTGTTTCAATTTGCTACGTCAATCGTGTTGATTATCGGAACGGTCATCGTTTACCGCCAAATCAATTATATACAACAGAAAAATTTGGGTTTTAATAAAAATCAAGTGCTCGTCGTCAACGATGCTTATGTGCTTGACAAACAAGCTCGCCCATTTAAGCAAGAAGTATTAAAATTACAAGGCGTGGAAAGCGGCACATTGTCGGGTTATTTACCGACGCCGTCTAATAGAAACAATGGTGCGATGTTTCCTGAGGGTCAATTTGACCAAAGTAAGGGTATTATTGTAGAACACTGGGATATTGACGAGGATTATATTCAAACACTCGGGATGCAAGTAGTGGCTGGTAGACCTTTTTCTAAGGATTTTGCAACGGATTCTACCGCTGTCATTTTAAATGAAGCAGCTGTAAAACAATTTGGTTTTAAAGGCGACCCCCTCAGTAAAAGCATCATGACACTGGCAGATAATAATTCTCAAAAAACCATTAATTACAAAGTGATTGGAGTGGTAAAAGACTTTCATTTTGAATCTATGAGAAGCAATATCGGCGCTTTATGTCTTTTTTTAAAATTGAGCAGGGGCAATATTTCCTTTAGGCTTGATGCTAAAAATGATATTTCAAGCACCATTAAACGCATTGAAGCCAAATGGAAAGAATTTGCCCCCGGACAGCCTTTTTCTTATGAATTCATGGATGATAGTTTTAATAATGTCTATAAAGCCGAGCAACGGATTGGTAAAATATCGCTGGCATTTTCTTTTCTTACCATATTGGTAGCTTGTTTAGGTTTATTTGGTCTGATAACTTTTATTGCAGAACAACGCGTCAAAGAAATCGGTATCCGAAAAGTTTTGGGCGCAAGCGTACCTAATATCGTTCGATTATTATCCAAAGATTTTATAAAACTTGTTTTAATCTCTGTTCTCATTGCCTCGCCAATCGCTTGGTGGGCGATGCAAAAATGGCTGCAAGATTTCGCTTATCGCATTACTATTGAATGGTGGGTCTTTGCCTTAGCAGGTTTTATGGCTTTGTTGATTGCCCTTTTAACAGTTAGTTTTCAAGCTATAAAAGCGGCAGTGGCGAATCCTGTGAAATCGTTGAGGACGGAGTAATTCAAATTCTGATGTGGAATTTCGGATGTCGGCGACGAACAACCGAAATTCCATATCCGAAATCCGAAATATACTGAGGGGGTAAAACCGCACCCTATTAAATTAATAAACCCTCTTTATGATATAAAAATTCCTAAAAAAACTACTCAAAATGACTAATAGAATCTGTATTGAGTTCCTTTTAATCTTCTTTTTATGGACACCTATTCAAGCGCAAGAGAAGGTAAAAGAAAGTGAAAAGTATGTCAATGCGTATAAAAAATATCTAAATGAGACTTGTCCAATAGCAAAAGATAGTATTCAACATTTTGTCTATTTTTCGAGGGATAGAGCTGCAATTATTAACCACCCTTTTTTGGGACATTCTGTATTTAAAGGCGCTCAAATTATGTATTCATGGAGAGACTTTGAACTTGGAAAAGGACAATATGACTTTACTATTTTAAAACAAGACTACGAATACCTTAAAAAATGGGATAAAAAAGTCTTTATTCAAATACAAGATGTCACTTTCAATCCTAAGTATAAAGCCATTCCCGACTACTTAATGACGGACGAATATGACGGTGGTGCAACTCCTCAATACAATGATGCAGGAAAACCTGAGGGATGGGTGGCTAAACGTTGGAACAAAAAGGTTAGGGAGCGTTTTGCTTTGCTTTTACAGGCATTGGGAAAAGAATTTGATGGTAAAATTGAAGGGATCAATTTGCAAGAAACAGCCATTGGTGTCAAAGATTCCAGTTTTACCGAAAAAGGCTATATGGAAGGGTTGAGAGAAAATATGCTGGCATTGAAAAAAGCATTTACACGCTCAACCACAATGATATATGCCAATTTTACCCCAGGAGAATGGTTGCCACATAATGACAAAGGCTACCTGCGAGATTTATACAAATATGGTGAAGAAATTGGTGTAGGACTCGGGGGGCCAGATTTAATGGTTACGAGAAAAGGACAGCTCAATCATGCGCTTAAATTTATGCACGAAGGGCATTACACCGTCCCGATAGGCATTGCAGTGCAAGATGGTAATTACTTTGGTAAAACAGGTGATGAAAAGGCGGATGCAAATACACCGCGACAAAACCTCGTCCCGTTATTGCACGCTTTTGCAAAAGACTTTTTGAGAGTTAGCTATATGTTTTGGGTCAATCAAAGCCCTTATTTTAAAGAAGATGTACTGCCTTGTTTTCCGAGAGAATAGTAAAATACTGAGGGGTCTCTTTTCAATACAAAGTATAAAAACAAAGTCATGATAAAGAACTATTTTAAAATCGCTTGGCGCAATCTCTGGAAGAACAAACTGTTTTCTTTCATCAATATCATGGGCTTGGGTTTGGCTATTCCCTTTGCTTTGTTGTCGTTGCTGCAAGTGCAAAGCACGCTTGAATTTGATAATTTTCACCCCAATTCGGATAGAATTTATCGGATTATTACTGATGAAATGCCTGACAATGGGAAGACGATTAAATATGCGTCATCGCCTTATTTGTTGTCAGACAATTTGAAAAACGACTATGCATGTGTTGAAAAAGCAACAAAAGTAGTGCGTCAGTTTAATTGGGAACTCAACAACCGCATTAAAACGATTCGAATCAACACCATTTATGTTGAGCCGACTTTTTTTGATGTATTCAATTTTAGTTTAGAAAAAGGGACATTGCCGATAGAACCCAATACGCTCGTTTTGACCCACGAAATGGCAGAAATATTCTTCAATGACATCAACCCCATTGGCAAAACATTGTCGCATCCGACTTATGGATTGTTCACGGTGACAGGCGTTTTAAAGTCTTTTAAAAAAGAAACACAGTTTAGGAGCGATGTCATGGTATCTATGGCAACGTATGCGACTTTTAAAAAAGATGCCACAAAACTACAATCGTGGGCGGACTATGATGCCCACACGTTTGTGCGGCTTCAACCCAATGCACAACCGCAATCATTGGATGCAGTGATACAAGAAGTGGCTAAAAAAAGCAATAATGACCTTGTTTTTGCTAAAAAAAAGCACCAATTCCGCAAGCAAAGCCTTAAAGATATTTCACCCGACTTCGAAGAACTGCGGAATAATCCGTATGTGTGCGACTTATCTGATTTTTACTTCAACTTTGGAATGGCACTCGCCATTATTTTATTGGCAGGTTTCAACTATACAAATTTGACTTTGGCAAGGTCATTAAGTCGGGCGAAAGAAGTGGGTATTCGCAAAGTAGCGGGAGCAGCTCGAAGCCAATTAATCATTCAGTTTACTTGTGAAGCAGTGTTAATTGCTTTGTTCTCTTTGGGCGTTGGCATGGTGATTTTGTCTTTGATACACCAGTTTGCACAAGTGAATTGGTTTGTGTGGGAAGTAGAAAATAAGGCTTTAATAGGCGTTATTTTTGTTCTTTTTACCTTGTTTTTGGGAATTTTAGCAGGTATCTTACCAGCCTGGATATTATCAAGTTTTCAACCTGTGAATGTTTTAAAAGGGGTGTTGAGCCCTGCTGCCGTTGGCAAAACGAGTTTTAGAAAGAGCTTGGTCGTCATTCAATTTGTCGTAACAATGAGTTTTGTCTTTTGGATTGGGCATTTATACAGCCAATTTCAATACATGGCAAATGACAACCAAAACTTTAATCGAAAAAATATTTTCAATATTTCCTTGTCTGATGCCCAATACAAATTACTCAAAAACGATATTTCAACTCATCGGAATGTCGAACAAATCGGCTTGACCTCAACGCCTTTTGGCAGCGAAGGAGCGAATTATATGATAAAAGCCAATCGCACAAGCGATAATTTGGGCATGATTTACTTCGCCGTGGACAGTAATTTTATCAATAATATGCAATTGACGTTTGTGGCAGGTAAAAATCTGCCGATTACGCATATAGATTCCGCAGGAAACTTTGCTTTAATCAATGAACACACCGTCAGAGCGCTCAACTTGGGTACACCACAAGAAGCCATTGGCAAAACCATTTTTGTCAATGACCACGCTGAATTAACGGTAATGGGCGTATTAAAAGATTTCTGTTATGCCAATTATCAGCGTGAAATAGTGCCTTTGGTTTTTCATTACAATCCTTCTGAATTTCATGTTTTATCCATTAAAACGAATCCCAATACGGTTGAAAAAGACTTTACTGCCGATATGAAAGCGATTTGGAAAAAGCATTATCCGACTGAAGAAATGGGTTTTTCGTGGTATCAGAATGACATGTACGAGCGCTATTATCCGAAAAAAGACATGCAATTTTCGTGGATGGCTTCTTTTATGGTTTTTGTAATTGCGATGATGGGGCTTTTGGGCATGGTGACGTATGAAACGGAAAAACGGATAAAAGAAATCGGTATCCGTAAAGTCATAGGTGCATCCGTTTATGAAATTGTCAAAATCCTCTCCTGGCGTTTTATCAAATTGCTTCTCATTGCGGGTGCTATCGCCTTGCCAGTTGGCTACATTTCAGGTTTTTTGATATTGAATATCTTCACTTTTCACGCAAATATCAACGTTGGTCTGATGATATTGAGTTTTTTAGGCATTTTCGGCATTGCTTTATTGACGATTGGCTTTAAAACTATGCGAGCAGCAGCAGCGAATCCTGTAACATCGTTGCGGACAGAATAACTCAATGCCGGATATCGGAGGGTCACACAGTCCGAAATCCGACATCCCCAATCCGAAATATATGGAACATCCCGACAAACTCGGGACTGAGGGGGTCTCTCTTCAATACAAAGTAAAAGAACAAAGTCATGATAAAGAACTATTTTAAAATCGCTTGGCGCAATCTGATGAAGAATAAAGTCTTTTCTTTCATCAATATCTTCGGTTTATCGGCAGGATTGGCTTCTTGTATGCTCATTTGCATTTATGTTTATGACGAAATAAACTACGATAAACACCATAAAAACGTCGAAAATTTATACCAAGTTGGGACTGTTTTCGTCAGAAGCGAAGGAGATAAGAAAATCGCCAGTTCACCTGCTGCCATGGGTCAAGCCTTGCGGCAAGAGTTTCCCGAAGTCGTGAATACGACTAAGTTCACAAGCCTGTTTGTGGATGATAAAACGTTTTTAAAATATGAAGACAATGGCGTAAGTAAGTCTTTTTATGAAACAAAAGGCTACGTCGCGGACTCAACTTTCTTTAGTTTTTTCAACTACAATTTCATTGAAGGCAATAGTATCACCGCTTTGAACAATCCCAACTTGGTATAAATTTTCGACGTTTTTATGGTGTTTATCGTAGTT
>JANPHO010000008.1:0-6551 GCA_031424515.1 Saprospiraceae bacterium | reverse complement strand
AGAACCATTTCGAGAAAACATTTGGCGGATACATTCACCCCCGTCAGTATTTATCTCAAAGTGCGGGATAAATATACGGAGTCCGTTTTATTGGAATCAACTGATTTCAGAAGCGTTGAAAACTGCTTTTCATTCATTGGTATTGAGCCCATCGCTCGATTCATGGCGCAGGGCAATCAAGTGATTGAAACTTTTATGGACGGTACTAAAAGTGTTCAAACCCTTGAAAATCGCCAAATTTTAGGAGAATTTAAGGCTTTTGTTGATAAATTTGATGTGGATACCAATCAAGGAACGATGAATGGCTTATTTGGACATTCCAGTTTTGATGCCGTTCAATACTTCGATACCATTAAATTTGATGCCTCAAAACGCAAAACGGATTTGCCCGATTTGCACTATGCGCTTTATCGTTTTGTCATCGCCATCAATCATTTTAAGGATGAATTGACTATTTTGGAGAACATTCCTGAAGGTCAAGAAAGTGAATTGGAACGCCTTGAAACCATCATCAATACACAGACTGTCCCCACTTTCGATTTTGAAATGACTGGCGAACAAACGTCAAATTTGACAAATGACGAGTTTAAAAACCTCGTAACGCTCTGCAAACACCATTGCCAAATCGGTGACGTTTTTCAAATCGTGCCGAGCCGCAATTTTGCGCAACCTTTTCAAGGCGATGAATTTCAAGTCTATCGAGCATTGCGCAGCATTAATCCTTCGCCATATTTATATTATTTCGATTACGGCACTTATAAAATATTCGGTTCATCGCCAGAGCAGCAATTGGTGATTAAAAACCGCATTGCGCAAGTCAACCCGATTGCAGGCACTTATCGCCGAACAGGTGACGATGTTCAAGATGCTGAACTTGCACGTTTATTGGCAAAAGACCCAAAAGAAAATGCCGAACACATCATGCTCGTGGATTTGGCTCGAAATGATTTGGGTAAGCATTGTAAATCAGTACGGGTAAAAGATTTGAAAGATATTCAGTTTTTCAGCCATGTGATTCACATTGTTTCAAAAGTGGAAGGTGAACTAAAGGATGGTGTCAACTCCATTGATGTCTTCGCTGATACTTTCCCAGCGGGTACGCTTTCGGGTGCGCCGAAGTACAAAGCCATCCAATTAATCAACGGATTTGAGAATCAAAATCGCCATTTTTACGGTGGTGGCATTGGTTTTATCGGTTTTAACGGCGATTTGACGCACGCCATTGTCATTCGCTCATTCCTTTCAAAAGACAATGTTTTATACCGCCAAGCAGGTTGTGGCGTTGTGGTGACGAGTGTTGAAGAAACGGAATTACAGGAAGTGAATCATAAATTGGGTGCTTTGCGGAAGGCTTTGGAGATGGCGGAAAACATTAAATAAATATGAATTTCAATCAAAAATTAGCCCAATATGTTTTAGGAAATTTACCTACTTCAAATATACCTGATTTAGCATTAACAGCTATAAATGAGGGATTTGAAAGTGAATCTCTTTTGATTTTAGCAGGTTTTTTAAAACATGAAAACAACCATGAAATAATCTATTATTTCAATAAGGCACTTGCAGAATTGAATATTACTTTGAAAAATGAAAAAGAAGCAACTATTCAACTTATAAGCTTCTACGCTTATGAAATTCTTAATAATAGAATTGAACCTTATGAAGGCTTAAATATGATTGTTGGAAGAATTTTGCATAAAACTAATTTGTGGAAAGAAATAAAAAAATATCCATATGATTGTGTTGGTTTTGAAAATCTTTATGCACTTTATTGGCAATTAGAAGAAATCGAAAATAATGAAATCATCGTAGATAAAATCCAAAAATTTGATTTGATTTTAAAAATCGAACAGGATATTAAGGAAGAATTAAAAAATTGGATGAAAAATACTGAGGGGGTAAAATTAAGCCGCCACAGGAACATCTAAATTTTGCACGTATTTTTTTAGTAAATCTTTATTGCCGTTTTCAACTAGGTAATCTAAAAGAAAAGTCACCATTTCATTGCGCATTTCTTCATACTGAACAATAGCTAATGGGCTTGGATTTTTACTTTTTTTATGATTTATGATACCCTGTTCGTATTGATTTAAACGGTTTAGAATGTCGGAAAGCAGATTATGCTTTTGTTGTTTATTATTCATAATTTAAATTTATGGAATTTCAATAGTTTAAAATGCTCTGCAAATCTAATTTTTTATTTTTAAAAAACCAATTCCGATATTCGGAACTAAGGGGTAACAAATCATGAAAAGATACGCCATTGGAGATATTCACGGTTGTTTAAAAACATTTCAGGCCATTTTAGAGCAAATCAATTATTCAAAAGGGGATGAATTGATTTTGCTGGGCGATTACGTGGATAGAGGTCCCGACACTAAAGGCGTTTTTGATTTCATCTTCGATATGTTAGAAGCTGGGCACAATGTAGTGTGTTTAAGAGGCAATCATGAGCAGATTTTATTGAATTCAATAGTGGATGATGACGTTAAAAAAAGCTGGCTTCGGCATGGTGGCGTTCAAACACTCATGAGTTTTGATGCCCATAATGCTGAAAATATCCCTAAAAAGTACCTTGATTTTATGCTCAATTTGCCTTATTATCATGAATCAGGTGATTATATATTTGTTCATGGAGGCCTGAATTTCAAGAAGAAAGACCCTTTTGAAGATGAATATGGTATGATGTGGGAACGATATTGGTATGAAAAAATCAAATACAAATGGTTGGGAAATAGAATAATTGTTCATGGTCACACGCCAACTGCTAAAGATGAAATTGAAGATATGGGCAAATTTGTTAAAAAAAATCAATATATCAACTTGGATTGTGGCTGTTTTATGAATCAAAGAAGAGGCGATATGGGTTATTTGGTGGCTTTTGATTTAGATTCCACCGAACTTCATTTTCTGAAATGTGTGGACGAGGTTATATTTTAAAAAACTAAAGAATGTTTCGACATCAAGGAGATAAGCGGACTTTTAAGCATAATCTTTATCTGGCGACAATACTATCCATGATTGCAGGGATTGTCAATAGTGTCGGTTTTTTATCTATTAAAACATTCACGACCAATGTAACAGGTCATTTCGCCGTTTTTGCGGAGGAGATTTTACAAAAAGACCCTTTTGATTCTTTTGTTTTTATCTCATACGTTTTGGCGTTTTTGTTAGGTGCGGCAACTTCAGGGTTTTTCACCGAATTGACTTTCAAATTCACGCCACAAAGGGGTTTTGTGGTGCCTATTTTACTTGAATTATCCGTTTTGTTTTACGTAAGCACTTTTGATACCCACAATGTACAGGCTGATACTAATCGAATCGCTCATTTTTTACTTTTCGCAATGGGTTTAAAAAATGCTTTGGTCACTCAAATTTCAAATTCCGTGGTAAGAACTACGCATTTAACTGGACTTTTTACGGATTTAGGCATTGAATTATCACAATTGCTTTTTTATTGGAAAGATGATAAACGTAAAACTCTTTTAAAATCCATTGGACTACGGGCAGCCATTATTTTATTTTTTTTGATGGGCTGTTTGTTAGGTGGATGGTGTTATAGTAAAATTGGCTTTGACACCTTAAAAATCGCTTCATTTTTACTATTGGGTGCGCTCGTTTTTGATAATATTAAATATCAATTTTATACTTTAAAACGTAAAATTCGAGATATAACTGAATAACTCCGAGTTTTTAATCTATTGAAAATCAATTAATTATGAAAATATTAGTTTTAGATAATTACGATTCATTTACCTACAATCTTGTTCAATACATCACTGAATTGACGGGCGATACCCCCCCGAGTGATCGGGACGGGCTCTCAGTATTTCGCAATGATGAAATTAGTTTGGAGGACGTTGCGGCTTATGATGCCATCGTTTTATCTCCGGGGCCTGGTCTTCCGAGTGAAGCGGGAATTATGCCCGAATTAATAAAAAGATACGCTTCTACTAAACATATTTTTGGCGTATGTTTGGGTTTACAAGCGATTGGTGAGGCGTTTGGTGGTGAGCTGTATAACCTTCCAAAAGTGTTTCATGGCATAGCTACACCGATACAAATCATTGACAATCAAGAACTTATATTTCAAAATATCCCGCAAGAAATATTGGTTGGGCGGTATCATTCGTGGGCTGTCAAATCCGAAAACCTACCGAGTGAATTAAAAATCACAGCTACTGCTGATAATGGTAAAACGATTATGGCAATGAGTCATCGAGAATACAATGTCAGAGGCGTCCAATTTCACCCTGAGAGTATCATGACGGATTATGGCAAACAGATTTTAAAGAACTTTTTTGCCCCCCTCAGTAAAAACGTCAAAACGACGGCTATTGAATATGTTTTTTAAAAAATAAAACGAAATATTATGAGCAAAAAGAAGAAAAAACCAGGGCAAAAGCAAAGCACTCAGCAACAGAATATGTCGCCGAAGCAATATATTATGTCAGGTCGGGCGCGAAAACTACCCATTAAGGAATGTTATATCAATTCCGATTGGAAAAATGCGGGACTAAGCTCTTTGGTAGTGGCACGTCAGCACACGACAGGGAATGTCACTTTTGGCTTTTATCTCGTTGACACCTTCTGTTTGGGCATTAAAAATGCCGATGTCGGTTTTAATAGAGATAGTTTTGAATACGAAGACTTTTTGGAAAGCATTTCGGATAGATATATGGGCGAAATTGAGAAAATTGACTACGCTTTGGCGCATAATATTTTATTTGGCTCGGTGGCTTATGCCGAAAGTTTGGGTTTTAAACCGCACAAAGATTGGGAATTCGCTCAAATGGTACTTGAAGAAGATACCGAAGATGTAGAATTAATCGAACTCGAATTTGGTAAAGATGGCAAACCTTATTTTATCAGTGGACCTTACGACAGTGTAAATAAAGTGGTCAATACTCTTAAAAAAAGCGTCGGCGAAGGCAATTTTGATTTCCTTTTGAATGTTGGCGAAGATGGATTCGATGATATGTACTACGACGATGACGACGAGGATTATGATGATGAGGAAGATGATGATGATGGTATCGAAGATGTGGCGTTTGAAGAAGTGAAATAGGCAATTACAAGTCTATTGTCTATAATCTAAAAGTCTAAAGTCTATAAAAAGTATGAAGGCAATATTAGGAAAATTATTCGACCATAAAAAATTAAGCAAAACGGAAGCCAAAGAAATACTTGTTAATATTTCCACGGGCAAATACAATGAGTCTCAAATAGCGGCATTTATCACCGTTTATTTGATGCGCCCTATTTCGGTGGAAGAGTTGCAAGGCTTTCGGGAAGCCCTGTTGGAGTTGTGCGTAGCCGTTGATTTAGAAGGAGTTGAAACGATTGATGTGTGCGGAACGGGTGGCGATGGTAAAAACACGTTTAATATATCCACCCTTTCCTCATTTGTTTTGGCAGGTGCGGGTTATAAAGTGGCGAAACATGGCAACGTGGGCGTTTCATCGAATAGTGGTTCGTCAGATGTGTTGCAACACCTTGGTTATCAGTTCAGCAATGACGTTGAAAAAATCAAGATGCAGCTCGATAAAGCCAATATTTGCTATTTTCATGCCCCGCTTTTTCACCCTGCTCTTAAAACAGTGGGACCCATTCGAAAGCAATTAAGCGTGAAAACATTTTTTAATATGTTGGGTCCTCTTGTGAATCCTGCCCAACCGAAATATCAATTAACGGGTGTTTTCAGTCTTGAATTGGCGCGCCTGTATCAATACATTTTTCAACAAATACCCAATAAACAATTCGCCATTATTCACGCTTTGGATGGCTACGATGAGGTCTCTTTGACAGGCGATTTTAAGTTAAAAATGAACACCAAAGAAGTCACTTTATCTCCACAAAGCGTTGGAAAACAAATACTTACGCAAGAATCCCTTTTTGGTGGTGATACAGTTGAGGAAGCGGGCGTTATTTTTATGAATATACTGAGGGGTACAGGTACATCGGCTCAAAATGATGCCGTGGCGGTGAATGCAGGTTTGGCGATTCATTGTATCAAACCGCACGTTTCCTTGGTGGATTGTATTGCCGAAGCGGAGGAAAGTTTAAAGAGTGGAAAGGCGTTGAAGGCTTTGGAGACATTGGTGAGTTTGAATTGAGTTTACTGGACTAAACTTTTCTCATTTTTAAAAAACAACTATTTATATTTTAAAAATAGTAAATAATTAAAAACTGAAAAATGTCCAACTTACTCTTTGAAACAAAAATAATTGATTCTAAAAATTTCAGAAAACTCAAGCCTTTTAGAACAATATTATACATTTTATTGATTTTTATTGGCTTTCTTTTAGTAAAACCAAGGAAGGTCACAGGCAATAATCAAAGTTTATCAGACATGCTTAATCTGGATTATTCAATAGTTTTAAGTTCTTTTTTATTTTTCGGGTTAATGGCAATTATCCTTCATTATTATAGTGAAAAGTATAAAAAAATAGGGAATTTAGTAATAAATGAAGAAAACATAATTCTTAAAACAAGCAATGATACGTTTATTTACTCACTAAATGAGTTGAAAAATTTAAGCATTTCAAGAG
>JANPHO010000007.1:0-23760 GCA_031424515.1 Saprospiraceae bacterium | reverse complement strand
TGGTCTTTCTGACCAAGACATATCATCAGTTGGTGCCAGTATCATCAATTGGCAAATGACGGGGCTTTTAGTGGGCGGTATATTGTGGGGTGTGTTGGGCGATAAGAAAGGGCGACTTTCAGTGCTTTTTGGTTCTATTCTTACGTATTCTCTGGCAAATATTGCCTGTGGCTTTGTTGCCGACCCATCAACGTATAAGGTTTTAAGACTCATTGCGGGCATTGGTTTGGCGGGCGAATTGGGCGCGGGCATTACTTTAGTTTCAGAAATTTTACCCAAAAATTTGAGAGCCATTGGTACATCATTGGTGGCGGGCATAGGTTTACTCGGCGCCGTTGTTGCCTATTTTACCGTTGAGTTTTTTGATTGGCGTACTGCTTATTTTATTGGTGGAGGCATGGGAATTATGCTTTTACTGCTTCGTATTGGTGTATTTGAATCAAAAGCTTTTGAAAATATAAAATCCCAAAAACACATATCGAGAGGTAATTTCTTTTCCTTATTCACTAATAAAGACCGCTTTTTGCGCTACATAAAATGTATAGGTATGGGACTACCTACTTGGTTCGTCATTGGCATTTTAGCCACTTTCAGCAATGAATTTGGAAAAGCGTTACAAATAATCGAACCCATTAAGCCGGGGCTATCAATCATGTGGTGCTACGTTGGGCTTGCTATCGGTGATTTGGCCAGTGGTTTTATCAGTCATTGGTTTCATTCGCGGAAAAAAGCGGTGTTGAGTTTGATGTTTTTCGCTTTCGTTTTTTCACTGGTTTATTTATTCATAGGTATTAAAACGGCCACTTCACTCTATACCATCCAACTTTTAATGGGCTTGGGTATTGGTTATTGGGCAATGTTTGTGACGATGGGAGCGGAGCAATTCGGCACCAATCTTCGGGCAACGGCTGCTACCACAATACCCAATATGGTGCGGGGTACAGTGGTGGGGATGACGGCTCTTTACGGTTCACTTAAGCCCGATTTTGGCGTCATAAATGCGGGCACTGCCGTGGGTGTGGTGTGCTTCTTTATAGGATTTTTATCCGTTTTAACTATATCTGAAAGCCACGGAAGAGATTTAGATTTTTTAGAATCATAAATGGCTTTTAATTTTAAATTGGCTACCCCCTCAGTATTTGGGTAAAAAAAGTCTATTTTAATGTGTTTTGAGTATTAAAATCTGTTCATAAATTATTGAAAATCGATGAAATACTGAGGGGTTAATTTACACTGAATACAAACGCTATAAAATATATTAAAACGGCATTTTATGAAATCAAAAACTCTGTGTTTTGGGGAGCTTTTACTGCGTTTATCTGCACCACATCACTTGCGACTATCTCAAGCGCCTGCCCTTGAAGTACAATTTACGGGTTCGGAAGCGAACGTTGCGGTGGCATTGGCTCAGTTTGGGCTTCCAACAAGTTTCCTGACCTGCGTGCCTGATAATGAAGTTGGGCGAATGGGCTTAGGTATGCTCAAAAAATACGATGTAGATACCCAACCCTGCATTTTTGGTGGTGACAGATTAGGGCTTTTTTACTTTGAAATGGGCATCGCACAGCGAGCATCTAAGGTGCTTTATGACCGTTCGTATTCGAGTTTGGCAATGATTTCAAAAGGGCAAATTGATTGGCATAAAGTCTTTGAAGGTATTACTTGGTTTCATTGGTCGGGTATAACGCCCGCGATTTCACAAGCGGCGGCAGATGCCACTCTGGAAGCATTGGAAGTGGCTAAAGACCTTAATATCACTATCTCATGCGATTTGAATTACCGTGCCAGTCTTTGGAAATACGGAAAACAGTCCTCGGAAATTATGCCTGAATTAGTGAGCCGCTGTCATGTACTTTTGGGTGATGGAGATACCATAAACACTTATTTTGGCATAAATGAGCCCAATTATGAAAAATTGGCTTTAAAAACCTTTGATTTTTTTCCTAATTTAAAACACATTGCTTTGACTGCTCGCAAAGCGATTCATGCTTCACACAACACGTACCAAGGCTTTTTACACAATAAAACAACCTTTTTTGAATCCCAGGAATATGATATTGTGGATATTTTAGACCGTTTGGGCACGGGCGATGCATTTATGGCAGGACTGATTTATGCTCTACAAAAAAATGCCGAATCCGCTCAGTACGCCGTTGATTTTGCTGCTGCTGCTGCCACGCTCAACCATACTATTTATGGCGATTTTAACCTCATTACTGAGGGGGAGGTCGTATCCTTGATGAAAGGGAATACAGGAGGTAAAGTCATTAGATAAACCTATAAAAATAACATTATGGCTCGATTTACAAGATTAGAAGTTTATCAAAAAATGCATAATTATCCGATTGTTCCCTTGCTTTCTTCAAATAACATAGAGGACAGTTTGAAAATAATTGAAGCCTGTTATAAAGGGGGCATTCGGGTATTTGAATTTACCAATCGAGGTGATTTTGCCCATGAAATCTTCATCGAAATGGCAAAATATATCCGCCAAAATTGCCTCGAAATGGCTTTTGGTATTGGGACTATTTTGGATGCTGGAACAGCAAGCCTGTACATTCAAAACGGGGCAGATTTTGTAATATGCCCCAACTTAGTAGAAGAGGTCGCCAAAGTCTGTAACCGTCGAAAAATTGCTTGGCTACCGGGTGTAGCAACACTATCTGAGATTTCAAAAGCAGAAGAATTAGGGGCTGAAATCGTCAAATTATTCCCCGCTCAGGTATTGGGTTCTGCTTTCGTAAAAGCCTTAAAAGCACCGATGCCGCACACATCTGTGATGGCAACGGGCGGAGTTGAATTAACAGAAGCAAGTTTAAAAGAATGGTTTGAAGCAGGTGTTACTTGCGTCGGAATAGGTGGGAAATTGGTTTCAAAAGAGATGTTGGAGACAAAAAACTTCGATTCCATGACCCACACATTATCTCAAGCCCTCAAATTTATTAAGGACATGAAAATGAAATAACAATTTTACTTTTGTTTAGCACCCCTCAGTATTTTTTTTAACCCTTGCTAAAATCAATCAAATTATAATGAAAAAATCAGTATTTATAGCATTTTTCCTTATATGTGTGTGGAGTATTGGCAACGCCCAATCCAAGGATTTAGGTATTAACAAACAGCGAATTGTCACTGAGTTGATGAACAATAAGCCTGTTGATAGTCAAGTGGAAACCATTTTATCAAAAATGAAGGAAGACGGCAGTTTTAACGACATCAATTATAGTGACCTTAGTAGAACCGCAAGTTTTCCGCACGGCAGACATACGAGCGATTTGGCTTACATCGCAAAAGCGTATAAAACCCAAACTTCTGCTTTTTATCAAAGTAAAAAAGTGAAAGATGCCATTGTGAGCGGTTTGAATTTTTGGGTTAAAAACGATTTTGTCGGCGACAATTGGCACGACAACCAAATTACAACACCCACCAATTTGATGAACTTGATGTTGGCAATTGGTGATGATTTGCCTAAAGATTTGGTTGAAAAAGCCCAACCGATGATTGGTCGTGCCAATATGAGTGCTTCGGGGGCGCGCCCAAGTGGTGATAGAATTGTGATTGCGGGTATTTTGGCTAAAAACTTGCTTTTTCTCGGAAAGGATAATGCTTTTGATTCAATTATCAGAATCATTGAAGGGGAAATGAAATTCTCAACGGGCGAGCGTGGCATTCAGCAAGATTTTAGTTTTCACCACCGTCCCGACCGTGTTAACAATACCGATTCGTATGGTTATGGCAAATTCGCTAATGCTTATGGCGAATGGTCGTCTTACGTGGCGGGTACGAAATACCAGTTTTCAAAAGAAAAAATAAACCTATTAGTGGATTATTATTTGGATGGCATTTATAAGCAACAAGTGTATGGTGTTTATGAAGATGTGGGTGTTAGAAATAGAGATATTTCAAGTAAAAGAGGGGCGATGCAACCCAAAGGAACGCTTGAAATTGAACGGGTTTTAATCAGCACCGATTATAGAAAAAAGGAGTTAGAAGACATCATAAAATTGAGAAAAGGCGAAGCCAAACCTGCTTTGTCTTTCGCCAAATTCTTTTGGCAAACCGAGCATTTTGTTTTTCAACGCCCAAATTTTTATACCAGTGTAAGGATGTTTTCTACCCGAAATCAAAATATGGAGCAGCCTTACAATGGACCAGGTAAAACAACGCACCACAGAGCCGATGGCACAAATTATTTGATGCTCAAAGGCGATGAATACCACAATATTTGGGCGGTTTATGATTGGCAAAAAATATCGGGCACGACCATTATGCAAAAGCCAACCTTACCAAGCCCCGATGAGATTCAAAAAGAAGGATTGACCAATTTTGTGGGTGCTGTCACTGATGGTTTGTACGGTGCAGTAGCGTTTGATTTTAAAAGCCCCCACGATATGCTTGAAGCCAAAAAGTCGTGGTTCTTTTTTGATGAAGAGTACGTTTGTTTGGGTACGGGTATAAAACCCAAAAAGTCATTGCCCGTTGTCACGACGATTAATCAAGTTTTGTTGAGAAGTGAAGTAAGTATCCTACAAGATGGGCAGAAAAAAGTCCTACCGAAAGGCAGTCGCGTTTCAGAAAATGTGAAATGGGTCTATCAAGATAAAATAGGCTATATCTTTCCCGAACCAACGACGATAAACATATCAAATCAGACTGAAACAGGGCGTTGGTCTGATATTACAGATCAAAAGAATATCAGCAAAGAATTGGTCAGCGAGGAAGTTTTTAAATTATGGTTCAATCACGGTGATAAAATAAACGAAACCGATATTCACGGCAAACGAAAGATGGAGAAAAGCCCTGGGTATCAGTACATTGTCGTACCCGATATTTCTGAACAAAAACTGGCGGAAACAAGTGCGAATAACCGCAATATCGAGATTCTATCGAATACTTCTGATTTGCAAGGTGTCAAAAACAGTAAATTGGGTATTGTTCAATTGGCATTTTACAAAGCAGGAGAAGTGGAAATAGGCAATGGACAAAAGGTAAAAATGGACAGTCAAGGCATGGCGATGCTTAAAATGGAGGGTAATAAAGTGAAAGAGTTGACGGTGGCTGATCCGTCGCGGCAATTAAGTAAAATACTCATCACATTACCCAAAATTTATTCGAATATAGGCGAAGGTTTTATCTGTTTTTCTAATAATAAAGACAACAATACAATGGTTATTGTGGATTTACCACAAGGCGTTTATTTAGGTAAAAGTGTGACGATTAAGTTTTAAGTGATACCCCCTCAGTAGTTAGTCAAATTAATCATGTCGGGTACAACTTTTGGAAAGTTATCAACTTTCCAAAAGTTTATGTAAAAAAGAACCCGACACTATTAAATTGACTAACTACTCAGTATTTTTTGAAAATACTGAGGGGTAGATTTTTTATTCGATATTTTAAGGCGTAAAACAACGTAATTAAAAGCAATAAACCAGACTATTGTTTTTTTAACGATGAGTCTCGAATCATCAATTGCGGTTTCAGTACAATGGTTTCAGTATCAGGATTCCCTTCGGCATGAATATGTTCGATGAATAAACGTGCCGCACGGCGACCCATTTCAAACGCTGGTTGTGCCACGCTTGACAGTTTTGGCGTCAAAAGACTCATAATTGGCTCATCGTTGAAGCCGACAATAGCAACGTCTTGTGGAATGCGCAAGCCTTTATCTTTTATGGCCACAAAAGCACCTAAAGCTAAGCGGTCGCTGACGGCAAAAATAGCATCGGGTGGGTTGCGCTTGCCCAATAGTTGAAGTGTGGCTTGATAGGCAGATTCTTGATTGAAATCGCAGTGAAAAATGAGTGATTCATCTATTTTTAAGCCTTCTTTTTTTAAAGCGTTGCGATAGCCATTTTCACGCAATTTGCTGATTGACATAAATTCATGACTGCCTAACAAAGCTATTCGTTGACATCCTTGCTCAAATAGGTGCGTTACGGCTTGTTCCGCACCATAAGAATTGTCGAGGACAACACCCGACACATTGAGGTCTGTGCTCGTGCGGTCGAAAAAAACAATGGGAACATCTTTTTGTAAAACCCTTCGAAAATGATCAATATTATTGGTTTCACTTGATAAGGAAACGATTAGACCGTCCACACTGCTCGCCATTAAGCGTTTGGTGTTCACCACCTCGCGCCCATAAGATTCATTCGACTGGCAAATCATAATGGTATAACCCGCTTCCAATGCCGCCTCGTCAATGCCCCGAATGGCGGTAGCGAAAAAATAATCCATATTTGGCACGATGATACCGATAGTCTGACTTTGTTTTTTAACCAAACTCAAAGCAGCCATATTGGGTTGATAATCTATCTTTTCAGCGTGTTGCAAGACGGCTTTAAGTGTTTGCGGATTGACATCAGGCATGCCACGCAGCGCTCGTGAGACGGTGGAAACCGAGACTTTAAGGTCACTTGCAATATCTTTTATGGTGGGTTTATGTGGACGTAAATTCATTTACCTTACTTTTTAATGCGCCAAATGCTCGAAGCTATTTGGAATTATATTGAGAATTTCCTTGTGCAAGTTACCCCCCTCAGTAGTTAGTCAATTTAATAGTGTCGGGTTCTTTTTTACATAAACTTTTGGAAAGTTGATAACTTTCCAAAAGTTGTACCCAACATGATTAACTTGACTAACTACTCAGTATTTTTTCAAAAAATTTCAAAGAAACGAGTGATAAAGCTCTTTCGACAAAATTAGTAATTCTATCGTATTCCTTCCATTTTTGATAAAACAATTTACTAAAAAAAAATACTTGACAACCGACAACGTTACCGGTAACGTTATCGGAATTATATTTTGTTAAATACTGTTTTTAATTTAAAAATATTCTGCTAAAATTATGAAATACAAATTAATCAGTGGTATTTTTGAACAAAATATCATCCGTTTTAAATAACTACTGCAACAAGATTTATTAATGAAATTTCTATTTTTTTTATTTTTTCTGATTTTAGAAATACCCATTTTCGCTGGTGAAATATTGGTCAAAGACTTGGCTGAATTAAATGCAGCCATAAAAAAAGCCAAAGCGGGCGATGTGATTGTGATGTCTAATGGCACTTGGCGCAATGTTGAAATTCTTTTTGAAGCTACTGGAACTGCCGCCAAACCTATCATATTGAAAGCACAACAAAAAGGTAAGGTCATTATTACTGGGAAATCAAATTTGAGAATTGCGGGTGAATTTCTGATTGTAGAAGGTTTGGTTTTTAAAAATGGCTATTCGCCAACTCAAGATTTAATTGCTTTCAGAAAGGATTCAAAGGTTTTTGCAAACAATTGCCGACTTACCGAATGTGTTATTGACAATTTCAATAGCCCTGAACGCAATAATGTAGAGGCTTGGGTGGTGCTTTTTGGCAAAAATAATCGGGTGGATTTTTGTCAATTTCTTGACAAAAGAAATCAAGGCGTAACTCTACTTGTTCGCTTAGACACCAAAGAAAGTGTAGAAAATAAGCATCAAATTGACCATAATTATTTTGGATTTAGACAAAACCTCGGCGGAAACGGTGGTGAAACGATTAGAATAGGCGTAAGTCAAAATTCGATGATGAATTCACAATCCATAGTAGAATACAACTTTTTTGACCGCTGTAATGGCGAACAAGAAATTATTTCCAATAAATCAAATCAAAATATCTATCGCTTCAATACTTTTTTTGAGTGTGAAGGCACATTAACCATGCGACATGGCAATGAAGCTTGGGTAGAAGGCAATGTTTTGATAGGAAATGGTAAGGCATTTACGGGCGGAATAAGGGTTATCAACGAAAAACAAACCGTCATCAATAATTATTGCGAAGGCTTGACAGGTAACAGATTTAGAGGGGCTTTAACCGTGATGAATGGTGTGCCAAATTCGCCCATCAATAGATATGTTTCAGTGAAAGAGGCGAATATCTCAAATAATACTTTTGTGGATTGCGGTTATATCGAACTCGGTGCGGGAAACGACAAAGAAAGAAGCGAAGCACCACAAAGTACAGCCATAAAAAACAACCTTTTTTACAACACAAATGCGCCACAACACTTTGGCGTGTATGCTAATTTGTCGGGCATTAGTTTTGAAAATAATGTTGTCAATAAACCAACAGACTTTCCGAGCAAATTTGGTTTTAATGTTTTAGAAAGTACATTAATCACCCAAACCAACGGTACAAAAGAAATTAAGGAAAATTTTGGGGCAAAAATAAAAGGCATTGTAGCGACCAAAGAAAATACAGGTGTTAAATGGTACGCTAAAACATTGGTTGGTAAAAAGCCAAAAACAATCAAAATAAGTGGCGGTTTAAATACCCTTTTTGATGCCGTTGCTAACTCGTCGGTAGGAGATATTATTCAGCTTTCAGCTGGGGATTATAGTCATACCAAAGTTATTTCAATACTGCATCCTATCACGATTAGAGGCGAAAAAGGCACAGTCGTGACCTTTGAAACCACCAATATATTTCAAATAGAAAACGGTGGAAGTCTAAGACTTGAAAACCTTGAATTGGATGGCAAATTAGCATCTGATAGTCCTTTAAACGCTTTGATTACAACGAGCAAATATGCCATGAATAAAAACTATTGCTTATTTATTGAAAATTGCAAAATCACCAACTTGGATGTAAATAATGTATTTAATGTTTTGAAAGTCGCTGCAAGCACTTTCGCAGATACAATTTCGATAAAAAATAGCTCTTTTTCTAAAATTTCAGGTGGCGTTTTAGCCTTAGACAAAGAAACAGATGACATTGGACTTTACAATGCCGAAACCATTTTGATTGAAAATTCAAGTTTTACGGACATTGAAGGCGCCGCCTTTGTCCTCTATCGAGGAGGGTCAGACGAAAGCACAACGGCTGGTTTGCTGTCTATCAATCATTCTGAGTTTAAAAATGTGGGTTTTGGTAAAAAAAATACCGCAAATGCGGCAATTAGTTTGGTGGGCGTTCAGAACACAGAAATCAAAAACTCGGTGTTTTCAAATAGCAAGTGTATCAAAATGTCTCTTTCTGTGGGCGAACCTAAGGCAGTTGTACATCATTGTATTTTAAATCAAAAAGAAGATTTCTCAATCAAAGGAGAAGGATTTAGCCAAAATAATATTAGTAAAGAAGAAGGAAAAGCAATTTTAGGGGATGATAAAACAGTAATTGGCAGAAAATGAGCAATAAATTTATTTTTTTCATTTTAATAATTTCTTTGAAAACGACTTCCATGAATGCCCAAACGCATCCTTGTTTGACATTGACAAAACAAGGTTTGAAAGAAATCAAGGCAAATCTTGGCAAAACGCCAATGTATGACAAATCTTTTGAAGCCGTCCGAAAAGCAGTGGATATCGAGATAGAAAAGCCTATAGATGTGCCTATTCCAAAAGAATTGGCAGGTGGTTATTCGCACGAAGTGCATCGCAAAAACTATAATACGATGGAAAATGCAGGTTTGCTTTTTCAGATAACAGGTGATGTAAAATATGCTCAATACCTTAAAACCATTTTACATAAATACGCCGATTTGTACCCGACATTGGGTTTGCATCCTGCCAAAAACTCTTATTCGCGGGGTAAATTATTTTGGCAATGCCTCAATGATGCCAATTGGCTCGTGAGCGTCAGTCAAGCCTATGATTGTGTATATGATTGGTTAACCAAAGCAGACAGAGACCGTATTGAGAAAGATTTGTTTGTGCCTTATGCCCATTTTCTTTCTATTGAAAACCCACAGTTTTTTAATCGAATTCACAATCATTCCACTTGGGGTTGTGCGGGCGTGGGTATGATTGGTTTGGTGATGAATAACGATGAGTTTGTGAAACGAGCCTTATATGGCGCACCTGAAACAAAGAACTTAACAAATCAAAAAGACAATGATGGTGGACTTATCAAACATGCTGGTCAAGAGAAATGCGGCTTTTTAGCGCAGATTGAAGGGCTTTTTTCAATAGATGGCTTGTTTACAGAAGGCGCGTATTATCACCGATACAGTGCTTATCCATTTTTGATATTTGC
Source organism: Saprospiraceae bacterium (assembly GCA_031424515.1). Classification (GTDB taxonomy): domain Bacteria; phylum Bacteroidota; class Bacteroidia; order Chitinophagales; family Saprospiraceae; genus JAAFJT01. Next base: position 13,753 of record JANPHO010000007.1, on the reverse strand, counting down.
GGTAAGTTTGGAAAATACACGCCCTGATTTAAAGATTTTTCAATATAAAGACAGCCTATTACTCAAATCTGTTTATTCATTATTAGACCAAACGACATCAAAAGGTGAGTTTTTCCCACTCAACGATGCTCAAAAAGGCATGTCTATCTACAATTCTTCTTTGATTTCGTCAGCGGATATAGCCTATCGTTATGGTAAAAAAGACCCAAGTTTGCTTTCAATAGCGGCGTTGCAAAACGAAGTAACATTGGACGAAGCGGGCTTTTCGGTTGCCAAAAACATCAATAAAAAAATGCCGTGGGTCAATAAATCGGTGATTTATAGAGATGGCATAGATGGAAATGGTGGGGCTTTGGGTATCATTCGGACTAAAAACGATTTTAATGTGGTATTCAAGGCAGGTACACACGGCATGGGTCATGGGCATTTTGACCAAATGTCTTATTCGTTTTATAAAAATGGCAATGAGGTAGTGCAAGACTACGGCATGGCGCGTTTTGTGAATATTGAGCAAAAAGCAGGCGGCGTTTATTTGCCCGAAAATTCAAGTTTTGCAAAGCAAACTATTGGACATAACACTTTGGTTGTCAATCAAACAACGCAATACGATGCGAATGTAGAGGAAGCCGATAAACACGCGCCGAGTCTAAATTTCTACGATTTTTCTAATCCCGACATTCAAGCGATTAGATCACACGATACAAATGCTTATGCGGGTGTTCGCCTCAATAGAACTTTGGTTATGGTGGATACAAAAGAGTTTAAAAATCCATTTTTGATAGATATTCTTAACGTCAATTCTAAATCCGAAAATACTTACGATTTACCAATCTACTATATGGGTCAAGTAATCTTAACCGATTTTAAAACGACGATACCGAATGAACTGAAAAAATTGGGCAATAATAACGGCTATCAACATATTTGGAAAGAAGCCGATGGCAAAGCCAATGAAGGAAATAGCCGTTTATCATGGTTGAGCAATGGCATTTTTTATACATATTTATCCGCCACTACTAACAAAGACAGCGTCATTTTGGGCAGGGTTGGCGCAACCGACCCCAATTTTAATTTGAGAAGAGATCCCATGATGATACTTCGGCGAAAAGCAAATAACACCACATTCGCATCGGTTTTAGAAGCGCATGGAAGTTATTCACCCGTTACTGAAAAGGCGATTAATGCCTATTCTGATATTGAAAAAATAGAGATTTTGGACGAACAAAAAGACTATACTTTTTTGAAAATACGCAACAAAGAGAAAAAGACGTGGCTTTTGGTCGTAGCAAACCAAGATTTTCAAAAAGAAAAAAATCATTCTGTCATCATTGATGGAAAAACGGTGAACTGGAAAGGGGCTTATAAACTGATGGTTTTATAAAAAGTATATTTTCTTACCGAGAATATGGAAAGTACCCCCTCAGTATTTTAAGCATTTTTTCAATAAAAATAGCCTAAAATTGAAGCACAACTTTCCAAAAATTACAACTTTTGGAAAGGTCTTCGCCAAAGCGGAAATTGCTTACCCCTCAGTATTTTGACATAAAAAACTAAAAATCAATCACTTATAAAAATTAATCATTAAAGTTATGTATTCAGAATTAAAAGGAAAAGTAGCCATCGTAACAGGCGGTGGCAGAGACATTGGGCAACAGACGGCTATAAAATTAGCTGCTAATGGTGCTGCCGTTTGTATCAATTATTTTGGCAGCAAAGAAGGCAGTCAAGCAACCGTAGATGCGATTGTCGCCGCAGGTGGACAGGCAATTGCCGTTCAAGGCGACATGACAAATGGTGCAGATGTGACTAAACTCATTGCAGAATGTCGTGCGGCTTTTGGTGATACGATTCACGTTTTGGTGAATGTCGCAGGTGGTTTGGTGGCACGTAAAACGATGGAGGATATGGACGAAGCGTTTTGGGATTCTGTCATGAATTTGAATGTGAAATCGGCTTTTATGGTCACAAAAGCGGTCTTGCCTTTTATGCCTTCGGGCGGTGCGATTGTCAATTTTAGCTCACAAGCGGCACGTGACGGTGGCGGCGGCGGCGCAATTGCTTACGCCACGTCAAAAGGCGCAGTGGCAACTTTTACACGCGGCTTGGCAAAGGAATTGGGTAGCAAAGGGATTCGCGTCAATGCCCTTGCGCCTGGCATGATTAGCACAGGGTTTCACGACAAATTTACAAAACCTGAAATTCGGGAAAAAGTAGCGGCAGGGACACCGCTTAAGAGGGAAGGGCAAGCCACAGAGGTAGCGGATTTAGTGGTCTATTTGGCTTCCGATGCTTCTACTTTCATGACGGGTGCGACAATTGATATCAATGGTGGGACGTATTTTTCTTAGTTATACATTCTTAAACATATATGCCATGGGAAGCCAATTATAGGGCTTCCCGAAGGCTTTTTTTAAATAAAACGAAATAGTTATAGAACATTAACATAATTCAGAAGCATGGAAATTAAAGATGGTTTTATTAAAAATACCGACATCCAATGGCAAACAGTGGGCGAAGGTGTGCGTCGTAAAATTATGGCTTATGATAATTCGCTCATGTTGGTACGGGTTGAGTTTTCAAAAGACGGAATTGGCGCTTTACACCACCACTACCACAGCCAAATAACGCACGTAGAAAGCGGTGCTTTTGAGGTGAGTATTGATGGCAATAAGAAAATACTGAGGGGGGGCGATGCTTTCATTATTCCACCCAATTTAGTGCATGGTTGCGTCTGTTTGGAAGCTGGTGTTTTGATTGATGTTTTTAGCCCAATGCGGGAAGATTTTTTATAAATTTTTAAAATGAATAGTATGCGATATTTTATATGTGTATTTGGCTTGTTTTTTTTAAGTAACACCAGCCATAAATCTGAATTGGAGCAGATAAAATTGCCTTCTGAAATTTTGGATTTGTCACGTTGGTACTTGACCATTCCTTTTGATAAAGATGGGAAGGATGGTGAAAATGCTGGTATAGCGGCTCCTATTTATCAACCGCAACTAAAAAACTATACGTTGCAACCCTATTTTCGGAGTAATGAGGATAATACTTCGGTGATTTTTAGGGCGCATTGCGGTGGTGCACACACACCTAATTCGGGCTATCCAAGAAGCGAATTGCGTGAAATGACAGGTAAGTTTGACGATTCAGGTACCCCGATCAAAGCTTCATGGTCATCTACATCAGGACGGCACGAGATGGAAATACAACAAGCAGTACTCAAATTGCCAACAAAAAAATCGCAAATTGTAGTAGGGCAAATTCATGACGATAAAGCCTACACTATTTTTTTTCGTCTTGAAGGCAAAAAACTCTTCGCTCGATATAAAGGTTCACCAAAAGACGTAAATTCTGAACCTTTCACTGAAAATTATGAATTAGGAACTGTTTTCACCGTAAAATTTATTGTTGAAAACGGGAAAACGGATTGTTACTACAATGGCATGAAAAAATTTACTCTTGAAAGAGATTATGCCAACGCCTATTTCAAAGCGGGTGCTTACGTGCAGTCAGCTTGTTGGGGAAAATCAATCGTAAAAGATGAACGTTGTGATGACTTTGGTGAAGTTGCCGTTTATGACTTAAAAGTTAAACACACACCTGAACTTTAAATTTACAAAAATGAAAATCAACGGTTTGCGCTGGCTCATAATCACCTTAATAGGCATAGCAACGGTCATTAATTTTATTGACCGAAATGCTTTGGCGGTCTTGTGGCCTGGCATTTCAAAGGAATTGGGCATGGATAAAAGCCAATACGCTTTTGTCATTTCTTGCTTTATGATAGCTTATGGTATCAGCCAAAGCCTTTCTGGTCGATTGTATGATAAAATTGGGACACGATTGGGTTTTGTCGTGTCCATTGCCGTATGGTCGGTCGCTGCAATGATTCATTCTCTGGCACGAGGCGTACTATCTTTTTCAATTTTCAGAGCCTTATTGGGTATGGGAGAAGCGGGTAATTGGCCTGGGGCAGCCAAATCCAATGCCGAATGGTTTCCGATAAAAGAACGAGCATTTGCACAAGGCATTTTTAACGCAGGGGCATCCTTGGGGGCGGTTATCAGCGCACCTCTGATTGCATATTTTTACGCAACAGTCGGTTGGCAAACGACTTTTATACTGATTGGTTTATTAGGGTTTTTATGGATTATTCCGTGGTGGCTCATCAATAAAGCGGCGCCCACTAAACACCCTTGGATTACTGAGGGGGAGCAAAATTATATCCTCGAAGGTCAAAAATCAGCTGGCTTTACCACTACACAAGCCGAAGAAAAGGCTTTGACAATGGGTGAAATATTGCAATATCGCCAGTCATGGTCAATTATTTTATCTCGATTTTTTCTTGACCCCATTTGGTGGCTGTTCGTCAGCTGGTTGCCCATTTACCTCAATGACCGCTTTGGTTTTGATGTGAAACAAATCGGCACGTTTGCATGGATGCCTTATGTGGGCGCAATGATAGGCAGTCTGGGCGGTGGTTGGCTATCGGGTAGGCTGATGGGCGAAGGCTGGTCAGTAAATCGAACAAGGCGTTTTTGTATTGCTTTGGGTGGTTGTTTAATGTTTCCAGCTTTGATTGCCAGTGCTTTTGCGGCAACACCGCTAATCGCTATGGCAACTATGTTTGTTGCTCTAATGGGCTTTCAAGTTGCAATTGGCAACATCCAAACACTACCGAGCGACTTCTTCTCGGGTAAAAACGTGGGAACATTAGCTGGCTTGGGTGGCACGAGTGCCATTTTAGGAGTTTTAATAACCACATGGCTTGTTCCTTCTTTAACGAAAAATGGCTATACCCCGTTTTTTGCATTGGCCACTTTGCTTGTACCATTAGGTATGGCGATGATTTTTTGGTTGAGTGGTGAAATAAAACGGGTGCGATAGCATATTCAGACCCCTCAGTATTTTAAGATTTTTCAGTTAAATAACTCAATAATATTACCTCACTTTTAAGAAAACTAAACAATAAGAATGATGAAAAGAACATCACAAATCAAAAAAGTAATGCACTTTTTGGGCATTCATACGGCTTTATTGATGCTATGTGTGTCCATTTCTTATGCCCAACAGATTACAGGAACTGTTGTTGATGAAAAAAATGAACCACTTATAGGCGCAAGCGTCGTCTTAGAAGGCACGACAAAGGGAGCTATCTCAGATGCCAACGGTGCTTTTGAATTGTTAATTGCCGATAATGAGATGAACGGCAATTTAGTAGTTAGTTTTGTTGGGTACGATAAGCAAATCTTACCGATTTTGGGGCAAAAATTCTTCGCTGTTATTTTGAAAGAAGCGGGTGTTTTAAGCGAAATTGTGGTTGTCGGTTACGGAACTCAAAAAAAAGGCGATATTACGGGAGCTGTTTCAAAATATAAAAATGAAAAACTGGACGAAGCACCCGTTGCTCGCCTTGACCAAGCCTTGCAAGGTAAAATTGCGGGGGTACAAATACAAAATACCTCCTCAGAGGCGGGTTCAGACCCAAAGGTGCGAGTACGTGGTTTGAGTTCAATCAATGCAGGGGCTTCGCCTTTGGTGGTTGTAGATGGACATCCCGTTCCCGATGGTTTATCTTTCGTCAACCCTGCGGATGTCGAGAGTGTAGAGGTTTTAAAAGATGCGGCTTCGGCGGCTATTTATGGCTCTCGGGGTGCGAGTGGCGTTATTCTCATTACCACTAAAAGCGGTAAAGTGGATAAGCCAAAATACAATTTCAAATATTCAAAAGGTGTCAAAACAGATTATAAAAGATATTCCATGATGACGACCACGGATTATACCAAATTGCTATTTAATGAAGCTGCTTTAAGAGCCTCCGACCCAAATGCTACACCAGTTACGTTGTTAAATACTGCTTCTACCGCCGAAAGAGCAGCGTACATCGTTGAGCAAACGATTATGGGTGGGGTAGCTACCGATTGGCAATCTGAAGCTCTAAGAGATGCCAGTGTGCAAAACCTGCAATTGAGCGTTTCAGGGGGTAATAAGGCTCTAAAATATTTTGTTTCGGGCGGTTATCAAAACGACCAAGGTATGATATACCATAGCGAATATGAACGTTATAATGTTCGTGCTAAAATTGACGCTGACCTCAATAAACGGGTGAAACTGTCTTTCAATATCAATCCGTCTATCGCTAAGAGAGAAAACCCTTCGGTCGGGTATATAGATTTTGTGCGCTTTCCAACTTATTTGCCTGTCCGTTTGGATGAAGGCACAGCCGCTTACGTTCGGCAAAACCCTTTGTATCCCGATGTCAAAGCGGGTGATTTCAGTCAGGCTCGTTATTTCAACGGCAGGGTTTACAGCGGTTTGATGCCAGATGGAAGTACTTGGGTAAATACTGCTGCGATTGACCCTTTTGCAACCGCTAATAATACGCCCAAATCGGTTTTGGAGACAAGGTCTATCAATTCGACCAGTTATAGGGTTATCAATTCAGGTGATTTGACCATCAATATCCTCCCTGGGCTTGATTTTAAAACATTGGCGAGTGCTTATGTCAATTATACAAAAGGTTTGGATTTTGCTCAGAGGAACTCTAATAGGGCGGGAGATGTCAATAAAGGTGTTTATACCAATACCCTTTTCTTAGATTTATTGAACGAAAATACGTTGAATTATAAGAAAGAATTTAAAAAACACAATATTGGGTTATTGGTAGGTTTTACTGCCCAAAAAACCAATATTGATAATGAGCAAATAACAGGTTTGGATTATCCAAGTGATAGAATTACGACCCTCAATACGGCTTTGACAATAGATAAAGACAATTCTTTCAATACTAAAAATAGCATCGGTTTATTGTCTTATCTCGGACGGGCTACTTATGGTTTTGACAATAAATATCTGTTATCCGCCAGCTTCCGTGCAGACGGTAGTTCTTATTTTGCGGCGGGTAAAAAATGGGGTTATTTCCCTTCGGTTTCCGTCGGTTGGGTTGCCAGCGAGGAGAAAATACTGAGGGGGGTCAAGTGGTTGAGCAATTTGAAATTTAGAGGCAGTTACGGCGCAACGGGTAATAACCGTATCGTGGATTTTGCTTTTGTTGACCTTTTATATTCAGCCAATTATCCATCGGGTGCGGCTAACGGAACGGCTGCTGTCGGGTTAGTACCATCCAGCAACATTCTTTCCAATGCCAATATTACTTGGGAGCGCACATTTCAATACAATGGGGGTATAGACTTGTCTTTGTTTAAAAATGCCGTGTCTTTTTCGTTTGATATGTACCAATCTAAAACCGACCAATTGTTATTGCAGCAAGCCGCTTTGGGTTTCACAGGTGTACCTTTAACGTGGAACAATATCGGCAGCTTACAAAACAATGGGCTTGAATTGGAATTGACAACACATAATATTACAAATAAAAACTTCAAATGGACAACTTCTGCTAATATTGCTCATGCCAGAAATAAGGTTTTGGAACTTGGCGCAGAAGCTTTTTTACTCAATCAAGGCGAACGGACGGAATTGTATCGCAATAAAGTAGGTGACCCTTTAATTCAATATTTTGGCTATAAAACCGATGGTGTTTGGTTGTCACAAGCCTCAATTACGGATGCTCAAAAAACATTAAAGAGTTCATTGAGTAATGTTTTTATCCCTGGTGGTCTAAAATTGGTAGATATTAATAATGATGGTGTATTAGATGCCAATGACCGTACTGTTATCGGCAATCCATACCCAGATTTTACGTGGGGTATTACCAACACGTTCAAATATAAAGGTTTTGATTTTAATTTTATGTTTCAAGGATCACAAGGCGGTTCACTCATAAATGGCGACGCTAACTATAATGAAACCAAGCGTTATAACAATAGTTACAATCAAAATAGATGGGTAAGTCCCGCGAGTATTGGTGATGGTAAAACACCTTATTCTACGGCTGGCTTTAACTGGATGCTCACGGATTATGTCGTAGAAGATGCGTCTTATGTTTCGCTAAGAGAGGTACTTTTGGGCTATACTTTGCCTAAAGAATGGACAAAAAAGGCGAAATTATCTGGTTTGCGCCTTTATGCTACGGCTCAAAATCTGTTTTTCCAATCAGGCTCTAATTACAGAGGTATTAATCCAGAATCTCGTTTTTCAACGGGTCCTTACAATACACCTCTTGTAGATGGCTATCAAAGGGGAGGTTTTCCAATTAATAAGACCTTTTTGTTGGGTATTGATTTGAATTTTTAATTAAAATTTTAAAATTAAAGAAAATGAAATATTTACTATATATCATATCAATTATGGGAATTGGTTTAATGTCTTGCAATGATGTCATTAACCTTGAACCCCAATCAAACCTCAATACAGGCAGCTATTACTCGACAGTTGAGGAAGTGCAAGCTGGATTAACAGGTTGTTACAACGGCATCCAAAAAACAGTCGTTAACGAATGGCAATTCACGGAGCAACGGAGCGATAATACAAAGCAAGGCGTCGCCAACAGCACAAGCTCAACCAATAGAGATTTGAGTGATTTGGATATGTTCTTACCCGCTACCACACATCAAGCGGTTTACACTTATTGGTTGGCCACTTACAATAATATCCGCAATGCGAATATTGTTTTGCAACGTTTGGGCGTGACGTATGACCCCGCAGCAGGCAGTATTAATTTGGATAAAATTGAAATTCCGATGTCGGATAGTACCCGCAAACAGCTGGCAGGTGAGGCTATGTTTATCAGAGCCTACCACTATTTCAATTTGGTAAGACTTTATGGGGGCGTATTTCTCATTCATACACCTATAACTGCCGATGAAGCTAAAAAAATTAACCGCTCATCTGTTGCCGATATATATAAATTGATTGAAACCGACCTTAAAACAGCTTCAACGTATTTAAGTCCTTTAAAATTCAGTCAAATAGCCGCCGTCAATCAAGGCAAAGCCACAAGTTGGGCAGCAAAGGCTTTATTGGGTAAAATGTACTTAACACTCAATAAAAAGACCGAAGCCATCACCCAATTGCAAGATGTGATAACCAACAGCGGCTATTCCTTACAAGCCTCTTATGCCAATGTTTTTTCAACGACAACAGAGTTAAACAGTGAAATTCTTTTTACAATCCGCCATAAAGCGGGTGGTTTGGGGCTTGGATCGAGTTTCGGAAATACATTCGCACCTTTAGGCAGTGGTTCTTCAGTTATCAACGGCTCTGGATTAGGTTTGAATTATCCAACGGCAGATTTAGATACCGCTTTTTTAACAACTGATGCACGGAAGGCAGTCGCTTTCGGGGTGTTTGGTACGGGTACAGCGGCTAAATTGTACGTGAAAAAATTCCTTACGCAAGTCGTTTTAACTAATGATGGAGAGAGTGATTTTCCAATTCTCCGTTACGCCGATGTCTTGCTCATGTTGGCAGAGGCACAAGGCTTTACACCTGCCAGTATTGCGCTTATCAACCAAATAAGAACCAGAGCCGCTTTACCCGTATTACCTGCGACGGTCAATTCAGTAGCGACATTTGAAAAAGCCTTATCTGATGAAAGGCGTTTTGAATTTGCCTTTGAAAACCAACGGTGGTTCGACATTGTGCGTTTCAATACAACCATGACCACGCTCACGGCAGAACAGATAATGAAAGACCATTTTGCAAAAGAATTTGCGAAACATTACGCGCAATATCCTGCGCCAATTATTCCTTTAGCACAACTGCAGGGTAATGTAACGGCTGAAAAATTGTTACTGCCCATTCCACAGCGTGAAATAGATACCAACACGGGTTTGAAAATAACTCAGAATCCAGGGTATTAGTTTGAACGTGTATAAAATTAAACGCCTCATTTCTTACTTTGTAAAAGGAATGGGGCGTTTGTATTATTACTAAGCAGGTGAATACTGAGGGGAGGTAAATTTTCTGCCAATTTCTCCTATTTTTGTCTCAATAAAAGGGTAAATATGGCAAATCTAAATATAGACAGTATTAAAAAACGCACTTACGATGCAATTGTCATCGGGTCAGGCATAAGCGGCGGATGGGCTGCTAAGGAATTGACGGGCAAAGGCTTGCGAACATTGGTTTTGGAGCGTGGGCGTGATGTCAAACACATTCAAGATTACCCAACCACGATGAAAGAACCGTGGGAATTGGAACATAGGGGACAAGTGCCGCTTGATGTGAAAAAAGAATATCAAACTGCCAGTAAAAACTATATTTTTAGTGAAGCAACGGCTCATTTTTTAACAAAAGATGATGAACAACCCTATATTCAAGATAAACCTTATGATTGGATACAAGCTTATCAAGTCGGTGGTCGGTCGTTGCTTTGGGGGCGGATGACGCAGCGTTGGAGTGATTTTGATTTTGAGGGTCCAGCCCGTGATGGGTTTGCTGTGGATTGGGCGATTCGCTACAAAGACCTTGCAGATTGGTACACATACGCTGAAAAATTTGCAGGTATTTCAGGCAATGGGGACGGTTTGGCAACTTTACCTGATGGAGCATTTTTACCGCCCCATGAAATGACTTGCGTTGAAAAATATTTTAAAGAAAAAACGGCTGAAAAATACCCCGATCGACATGTTATTATCGGACGTGTTGCTCATTTAACAAAACCAGAACCCATTCACATTGAGCAGGGTAGGGGGCAATGCGTAAACCGCAGTATTTGCGAGCGGGGTTGCCCTTACGGTGGCTATTTTAGCAGCAATGCTTCGACTTTGCCTTGGGCTATGAAAACGGGAAAACTCACTTTGCGCCCTCATTCGGTGGTTCATTCTATTATTTTTGACGATAAAAAGAACAAAGCCACAGGGGTTCGGATAGTAGATGCCAACACAAAAAAAATGATTGAATATTATGCTAAAATCATTTTTGTCAATGCTTCAACGCTTGGTTCAAATTTGATTTTACTCAATTCTCGTTCCAATCGCTTCCCGAATGGTTTGGGTAATGACAATGGTTTGCTCGGGAAACACATGGCTTTTCATAATTATCGGGGCAATATTACAGCAGAATTCGATGGTTTTTTGGATAAAACGACCGAAGGGCGAAGACCTAATGCCAGCTATATGCCGCGTTTTAGAAACGTTTTCAAACAAGAAACCGATTTTATAAGAGGTTATGCTTCTATTTTTAGTACATCGAGAACGACCCTCAACAATCAAGACGGTTTGGGTGAAACGTTGAAAAATAATTTATTAAATCGGTCATTGGGGCAATGGCGGGTGAGTGCGCAAATGATGGGCGAGACCATTCCAAAAGAAAACAGCACTGTGTATTTGGATCCGCATTTGACGGACAAATATGGTATTCCACAATTGCATATTTCAGTGGGTTATGACGACAATGATGAAAAGATGCTCAATGATTTTTTTCAACAATTCACTGAAATGTTTGAGCACGCGGGTTTCTCAAATATTAAAAAAACAGATAGAAAACGAACACCCGGCAATGAAAACCATGAAATGGGCGGTATTCGCATGGGTAAAGACCCTAATACATCCCTTTTAAATAGTTTTAATCAACTGCATCATTGTAAAAATGTGTTTGTTACTGATGGGTCTTGTATGACATCAACTTCAACCCAAAATCCGTCTTTGACATATATGGCTTTGACAGCTCGGGCGGTTGATTATGCTTTTAAAGCGTTGAAAAACAAGAATTTGTAATTAAAAAACATAAAAGATGGTCAACCAAACGCGTAGAGAGTTTCTACAGACTACCGCAGGTTTATTAAGTTTTGCTTTGGTAGAGCCTGTTTTGGATTTCAATAAAAAAAAGCCGCTTTTAGCGTTTTCAACTTTGGGTTGCCCGAAATGGACATTTGCTCAAATAGTAAAATGTGCTGCTGAAAACGGTTATCAAGGTATTGAAATTCGCGGCATTATGGGTGAATTGGACTTGCCAAAATGCCCTGAATTTAGTGCTGCGAATATCGCTGCAACCCGCCGTTTGGTGGAAGACAATCATTTGAAAATAGTGGATTTGGGATCTTCAGCTAAAATGCACTTTGCCGATGCCGTCAAGAGAAAAGCCAATTTAGATGATGCTAAACGTTTTATTGATTTGGCTCAAAAACTCAATTGTCCAAATATTCGCGTTTTTCCCGACGACTTGCCCAAAGACCAAAAAGACGATGAAACGGTGGATTGGATTATTAAAAATTTGGTCGAATTAGGCGATTATGCCAAAGGCAGTACGGTCAATATTTTACTTGAATCGCATGGAAAAGTTGTTTACAGCGATATGCTATTGAAAATTATGAAAGCCGCGGAACATCCCAATGTCGGTTTGGTTTGGGATTTTTTCAATATGTGGTCAGTCACAAAGGAATCGCCTAAAGAAGTCCATAAGAAACTTAAAAAATACATCAAACACGCCCATATAAAAGATGCAAAATTGGTAAACGGCAAGGAGGAATATACGCTTTTAGGCGAAGGAGAAGCCCCGCTCACAGAAGCTTTGACTGCTTTAAGGCAAGGTGGTTTTAAAGGTTATTATAGTTTTGAATGGGAAAAAATGTGGCATCCTGAAATCCAAGAACCTGAAATAGCTATACCACATTATGCGAAAGCCATTCAGAAATATTGGTGAGCCCCCCCTCAGTATTAAGCATAAAAAAAGCTCCTTTCTTTCGTTTTTTAAAACAAAACAAGGGTCTTATCGGTTTTGAAAGCGTTTAATTAAAGTATTTTAAAGGTAAAAATCAACATGGAAATTGGCATAGATAGTTTTGCGTCTGCTATGGTGGGCAATGATGCAGAAAAAGGCATGAATAGTCGGGATGCACTGTCTGAATTACTTGAAAGAATAGAACATGCGGATAAAGTTGGGCTGGATGTTTTTGGAATTGGAGAACATCATCGCAAGGAGTTCTTGGATTCCGCGCCAACACTTATACTCGCGGCGGCGGCGGCTCGCACCCATAAAATTCGTTTGACAAGTGCTGTGACTGTACTGAGTGCAGCCGACCCTGTGCGGGTATTTCAAAATTTCGCTACCTTAGATTTGATTTCAAATGGGCGGGCTGAAATTGTAGCGGGGCGTGGTTCATTCACGGAGGCGTTCCCTTTATTTGGCTTGAATCTTCAAGATTATGATGAGCTTTTTGCGGAAAAATTGGATTTATTGCTCAAAATTAGAGATAATGAAGTAGTTAATTGGACAGGTAAATTTCGTCCTACACTTCACAATCAAGCCATTTATCCCAGACCTTTACAAAAGTCGCTGCCGATTTGGTTGGGAGTAGGTGGCACCCCTCAGTCTTTTGCCCGCGCTGGGATGCTGGGCTTACCGCTGATGGTGGCAGTTATTGGCGGTGAAACGCACCGTTTCCGTCCACTAATTGACCTTTATAGAGAGGCGGGTAGGAGGTCTGGCCATGCCCCTGAAAAATTAAAAGTAGGATTGCATTCGTTAGGTTATGTTGCGCCAACAACTCAAGCTGCACTTGACGATTATTACCCTGGCTATGCTGAAACCTTTACCCACATCGGTAAAGAACGGGGTTGGCCACCCGTAACCCGCTCTCATTTTGATACTCAAAATGGCAGATTGGGTGCTTTACTCGTTGGAAGCCCTGAGGAAATAGCGGATAAAATTCTCCGCCACAGTGAGGCTTTAGGTGGTATTTCAAGGTTTACTTTTCAGATGGATAATGCTGCATTACCGCATTCTAAACTTCTACAATCCATTGAACTGATTGGGACGAAAGTTGCGCCATTGGTTAAGGCGGGACTTAATAGATAATTGCCATATTCTACTTAAAAACTAATAAGCCACGTCTTGATTATCGAGACGTGGT
>JANPHO010000006.1:0-9497 GCA_031424515.1 Saprospiraceae bacterium | reverse complement strand
GCTTTAGAAAGCAGTTTTAAAATACAAGTCGCGACAAGTTTTATATTTTTACCTTTATGCAATCATTAAGGAATTTTAAAATCAATAAAACCATGCGACCAATCATTTTTACGGCAATCGCTATCATATTTATGAGTTGTGTAGCCAACAAAACCACCGCCGATTTGACCATCATCAAGGCTAAAATATATACCATTAATGACAAATTTGAAACAGCCGAAGCACTTGCTGTCAAAGACGGTAAAATAATCGCCATCGGCACATCTGCTGAAATTTCAGAAAAATATACATCAAAAGAGCAAATTGATGCCCAAGGTAAAGCCATTTATCCGGGTTTTATTGATGCACACGCCCATTTTTACCGTTACGGCGAAGGTCTGCAAACGGCTGATTTGGTGGGTACGCAAAGTTGGGATGACATCATTTCAAAGGTAAAAGCGTTCCGTCAATCTCACACCGAGGGGTGGCTCATCGGTAGAGGTTGGGATCAAAATGATTGGGCTGTAAAAGAATATCCGAACAAAGCGAAATTGGATGAATTATTCCCAAATCAACCCGTTCTATTGACGCGCGTGGATGGACATGGCGCAATTATCAATCAAAAAGCCATTGATTTGGTGGGTTTAAAACCCAATCAAAAAATTGATGGCGGTGAAATTGAGACTAAAAATGGGCAATTGACGGGCATTTTAATAGATAACGCCGTGGGCTTAGTCAAATCTAAAATACCCGAAGCAGATGAAGCCAAGATGCGCAGTTCTCTCCTAGCTGCCCAAGCCAATTGCTTCGCAGCGGGTTTGACAACCGTAGTGGATTGTGGTTTGGACTATCCAATTGTCAATTTCATTGAAAAAATGAATGCGAGTAATGAGCTGAAAATGCGTTTATTTGTCATGCTTTCCGATGAACCTGCCAACTACGAATATATTTTTAAAAGAGGTAAAATTAAAACGGACAGGCTCAACGTCCGCAGTTTTAAACTGTATGCGGATGGTGCTTTGGGCTCACGAGGTGCCTGTCTTTTACACCCTTATAACGACCGTGCTAATCACTACGGTTTTTTATTAAATACCGCAGCCCACTATGATTCTGTCACTCAAATCATTGCTGAAAAAGGCTTTCAAGCCTGCACCCACGCCATTGGTGACTCCGCCAATCGTGAAATTCTTAGAATTTATACTAAAAATTTGAACGGTAAAACCGACCAACGGTGGCGCATTGAGCACGCCCAAGTCGTGAATGAAGCTGATTTTGATATGTTTGGTAAAGCTCAAATCATCCCCTCAGTACAACCCACTCACGCCACTTCTGATATGTATTGGGCGGGTGATAGGCTCGGAAAAGAGCGTAAAAAAGGTGCTTATGCCTACAAACAATTGCTCAATCAAAACGGTTGGATTCCACTCGGAACGGATTTTCCAGTCGAAGATATTAATCCCATTTTGACCTTTTATGCTGCGGTTGTGCGTAAAGATGCTAAAGGATTCCCCGATAAAGGCTATCAAATGAACAATGCCCTTTCAAAAGAAGAAGCCTTGCGTGGCATGACGATATGGGCAGCAAAAGGCAATTTTGAAGAACATGAAAAAGGCAGCTTGGAAGTCGGCAAATTTGCGGATTTTATTATGCTCAATCAAGATTTAATGTCCATTTCTGACGATAAAATACTTAAAACCGAGGTTTTAAAAACCTTTGTGAATGGGGAAAAAGTGTTTGAGAAAAAATAAAATAAAAGCCCTATGACTTCATCTGAACCATAGGGCTTTTGTTTTCAATACAGTAAAAACTCTATTTTAACCCATTCAAATTGAGCTCTTTTCTAATTTTTTCAACTAAGGAAATAGCCACATTGAGCTTACCAGATATTTGAGCATCCGTAAAGTCAGTTGCTTGAACAAGGACTTGAACAGCATTTTGAATTTGAGTAGCTGCGATTGCTCGTTCTTCTGCTTTACCTTTTTCAGTCCCTTTTTCCATTGCTTTCTCCTCAGCTACTTCAAAAATTGTTTTGAATTTCGTTGCCATTTTAGAATTAGGATTATTGGGCAGAAGATTTAGTTTTAAGTATTAATCGGATTTTTTCAACCGAAACGACGGGCATATCAACCTCTTGAGCGATTTGAGCATCACTCAAAGTTGTGTATCTAATTAACGATTCTATGGCTTTATACATCCTTTGTTCACCAATTGCGAGACCTTTTTCCATGCCTTTTTCAATCCCTTTTTCAATCCCTTTTTCCATTGCTTTCTCCTCAGCTACCTCAAAAATCGTTTTGAATTTCGTTGCCATTTCTTCTTCTGGATTTGATTGTTCAAAAATTTCTATAAATTCAACATCATCTAAGCCTGACCGTCTTTGAGAGTATTCCAAAAGCATCTTTAAATATGATTGGAATAAAAGCGTGGGCGGTGATTTTTTTACAAAATTAAGTATATCTGCCAAATGTTGCTTGAAAAAATTAGCATCTTGAGCGTGTTTTAATGCTAAAAATGCACCTCGTAACTCACCCAAATCAAGTGCTTTTTTAATCTCATCATCGCTCATCGCTTGCAAATCAATCACAAGATACTTGGGAAAGGACACGTATTCTAATATTTCATTGGGCAAATATTTAGCAAAATAGTCATAAAGTCGCTTGTACTCCCATTTTTCAGCACCATGATATATCAATAATGGAATGACGATGCTCGGTGGTCTTTTATTTTTAATATCATGCTGCTGAATGCTTCTGACATAATCTTCAACTTGAAAATCAATCGGTTTGTCAGGTTTACTACTTTTAAATTCACCCAAAAAACAAAATCTGAAACTCGGTAATTTATCATCGGCTTGAACCCGCTCCGTTAGTGAGCTCACCTTTAGTTCCGCTTCATAAATAGTATCGGAATGCGAAATATTCAACTTATCCGTTACGTGTGTATCGGGTAAAATTTTTAAAGTTGAAAAATCAATAAATGGTTTTAAATTGGGTGGTATCGCAAATTGAAGAATTTTTAGCACCAATTCTGGAAAACTAAAAATGCCTCGCATGAAAATATCATGGTCTTTAAGCCGTTTGGATGAAGATTTGGAGGTTTTCGCCATAGTTATGTTTTTGAACTACAGCAAAATTACAACAAAAGTTTTATTATTTAAACATTTTAAAAACATAAAGTTTTTTAAAATAAATCAAAACTACTTTTTGTTTTTATTGAAAATCAGAATCAACAACACAAATAACCCCACAATTGCCAAACCCAAAAAAGCTGGTTTTTGATACCACTCCTTAAAATCCATGGCTTCAACATCACCAATAATCACCGTTGCACCCCAATAATTCGGGATGGAATACTGAGGAGATGCACTGTTGAGGTATTCTAATTTGGCTTTTTGGAGCGCAATGTCTTTTTTATCCCCATTTTTAAGATTTTTATAAAAAGCCAACATCACTTTTGATGTGCTTTCATCGGGAATACTCCACAAGCTCACAACCGTGGAAGGGCATCCCGCAAACGCAAATGCCCTCGCCAAACTCATCACGCCTTCGCCTCTTTGCAACGAGCCATTGCCTGTATTGCACGCAGAAAGGACTGCCAAACCTGAGCGCAATTGCATGGCGTACAAATCGTACCCCCTCAGTAAATTATCGTCAGAAGAGTCTTTTTTTGAAAAAATAAGGGCAGAATTGAGTGGATTTTTTTCATCCACAGCACCGTGCATCGCCAAGTGCAAAATGCTATAATTCGTCGCATTTTGCATAAAAGTGAACTTGGTTGCGTCATCATTTAAGAAAATTGTACCTTTTCCAAGCAGCGAATGGATATTTTTAACCTCATCGTCAGCAAAAGCTAAGCGACTGAGTTTATTGCCTCGGGAAGATTGGGGCGTTGAAGTCGAGCGTAAAGTGGTGTCGTTGTACTCAATACCGAATCCACCGAAATTTGAATTTTGAATGGCATTTGAACCTGAATTGTCCGTGCGCAGCGAGTAGGCGTAACTCACGGCGTATTGCTGCAAAACGTAAGGCACTTTCGAGCCTTTCCAAGTGTCCGCCAATTGAGTTGTCAAAAGTTCAAAAGGGATGTACCCTAAAAATCCATCGGGTATGATGCGCAGTCTTTTAATAGTTTGATTTTGATTAAAAATACTGAGGGGGGTGTCTAAAAGCGTTTTAAAAAAAACGTAACTGGTTTTTAAAAATTGACTTTCAGCAAGCGCAGAAGAATCCGCTATAAAACGCTCATCACTCAAGCTTCGGCGCAGCAGATTAAAATCATTTTTAAGCGTTTTTATATCATCAGATATATGTAAAACGCTCTTATCTTTTGAAATGGCAAGGGTAAAAAGGCTTGAATCACCCATAAAACACTCTAAAACCAATGAATTTGTATCTAAATCCTTCTGAATAGCAGCTATACTGAGGGGGTCATTTTCTTGATATTTTAAGGTAGTATATTTAGGATAATCCGTTTCAAGCGTTTTAATAAAACCATTAAAATGTGCTTTGGCATCAATCAAATTCAGTTGATTTTCTTGCTTCAACGAATCGGGTGCTTCAAGCGTTTGTTTCTCCCAATAGGCTATTTCAGCCTTCAAATTTCTTTCAATATTGAGCACTGAATCGGGAATGCCCGCAAAGTTTTTAGCCTTATTGTCCTTTAAATTTGCCAATAAAACGATCGCTTTATTGCTTTCCATGAAATTCAGAGACTTATCCAAATATGACATTTCATTGGTCGATTTCCACAGTTTTTCACTCGCTTTAATGCCTATTTCATACAATTGATGGGCATTTTTACTCAAATTATATTTTGAACCATCAGCATCGTACAAGCGCATGAGTTTATTGATGGCTTTGTTGCCTTCATCGCAGGTTGTAAGGCTGTTTTTAAGGTCATTTTTATTATAAAAAAATTGAGACTTTCCAATAAAAGCGGGTACCATTTCAGGGAAAATGATGTTTTCGGAGCCTTTTAAAGCCATATTATAGGCTTCTAATGCCTCTTTTTCAAGACCTGTTTTGCGGTATGCCTCAGCCAATAATGTGTAACATTCAGTAGCGTATGGGTGTGGGCGGTTGCCCATGCGTGTAAGGGCTTTTTGTGAAAATGCTATCGCTTTAGGGTAGTCTTTTTGCTCAAAAGCCAAGCGTCCCTGCTCCGTTAAAACGCTGCCGCTATTGAGCACAACGGTGGAGTCATTAGTGGCTGCAAATAGGTTGTCGTAGGCAATTAAAGCATCGCTGAGGTATTGATTGGCTAATGACATTTGCCCCATTTTACCATAAGTCACACCCAAATTATTGAGCGACGCCGCTAACTCCTTTTTAAGTGGTAATACTGAGGGGGTGCGTTTCAGCATATCATTCACGAGCGAAAGAGCCGTTTGGTAATGCTGTGTGGCTTGTGAAAAACTATCCACTAAATAGCGACAACTGCCTTGAAATATCTGATTTTGAACTATAAAAAAGGAATCATTGAGTGTTCGAGCGAGCATTTCAGCTTTTTTACCGACCTCAAAAGCCGTTTCAATATTGCCTTGAAAACGCTGAATAACGGCTAATTCTTGAATGGAACGTAACAGCGAAGTGCTGTCAGCTTTATTTTTTGCGGTGGCTGATTTGATATTCAACGCCAACGTTTCATAGCCAAATGCCTGTTGCGTATTGCCCAATTGTCGTAAAATAAGAGCTAAATTATGAGCCGTTTGGGCGATTTTGATGCTATTGGGCGGTAGTTTTTCTTTGCGAATGGCAAGGCATTTTTCATATAATTCGATGCCTTTTGTGATTTTGATGCCGTTGTCACAGTATATTTTACCGGTACTGAAATAGATATTGGCAAGGAGCGTATCGGTTTTTTCAAGATTTTTATCCGCCAAAACCAACAGCGTTTCTAAGCTTTTTATAGCTTTTAAAGGTTCTGATTTAAGGCTTGGAAGGAGGGCATTGTAGCGTTTTTCAATATCCGTGCGCTGCTCATCGGGCGAAAATGAGAGCAGTAAAAAAGCGAGTATGATAAAATGCCATTTGAGTTTCATATTCAAAAATACAACTGTTTGGCGAGTTTTTAATTTGAATTAGGATTTACTTGATTTAAAAGGTAAAATGGGATTGCATAAAGCATTAATAATCCTAATTTATCCTTTAAATCAAGTAAATCCTAATTCAAATTATAGTTTCACTATTTTCTTTAAAACAGGCACTCCACCCGTTTCAATTAAAAGAAAATAAATACCTTTTTCACCTGTCCAATTCAGCGGTAATTGGTTTTTACCCGCCAATCCTTCGATATTTTTACTTAAAACGGACTGTCCAATAGCATTGAGCACGCTTATACTGAGGGGGGTATTGCGTTCCAATTCAATATCCAAATTCACAAAATCCGTTGTTGGATTTGGTGATATTATTATTGAATTAATATAATTCGGCACTTGTGCAATTGGCACAATACCTTCGCACGACCCTGTAACCGTCGGTAAAATACTTTTAGAATTAATACCGTTCAAAATGCCCGAACGACGGCATTTTGTGAGCAAATAAGAACGAAAACTCGCCCCATTCAAAATGGCACATTTCACCTTTTTCCAATCATAAGCGGTTTGGTTACTTGCCAAAAGGGCTGCAATCGCTGTTGTTTGAGGTGCACAAAATGACGTGCCTTGCCAACTCGCCATTTGATTATTGAGCCAAGTCGAAATGACGTTTTTACCAATCGTGAAAATATCCACGTTGCGCACACCAAAATTTGAAAACGCCGCCACCGAATCCGTACACACCGTTGCACCCGTAACAATCATATTTTCAAGCTGAAATGATGGTAAACTGCGCCATTCAGCCATTAAATCCACGTTTTTGCCATTATTCCCAGCGGCTACCGATACCAATAAATTCGATTTTTGAGCCGTCCGAATCGCCGCAGCTAAAGGCGATTCAGTAGTATCAGTCATGATAAAACTGCTGATAAAACTGCAATTCACAATCTCCACTTTCTGCTTCACACTCCAATCGATAGCGCGAATAAAATCATATTCGTAGCCTTTGTTTTTAGCATCTAAGACTTTTAAAACGTAAAATTTGATATTTCCGCCATTATTAAGGTTCAAAATGCGGGCAATTACACCCGCTACAAAAGTGCCGTGTCCCGTACTATCCTGCGGAAAACCGTCATTACTAACGAAATTATAGCCAATTTGGTCATCTTTATAGCCGTTTCCATCGCTGTCCACGTTGTCATAAGCTTCATTTCGATAGGCAATAAAAGGTTTCAAAGTATCATGTTTGGGTATCAAAAGGGTCGTTCCGTCCTGTTTTGTGGCTTGCAAATCGATGCCCGAATCCATGATGGCAATGCGCAATTCACGGCGACCGAAAGGGCAAGTGACGATGCTATCCGCCGAGGCTGCATTGCAAGCGGGCGCACTACCTGCGCTGCCAAACAAAGGCAATCGAATATCCGATTGCAGCGAAGTATTGGTTTCGGGAACGATATAAAAACCATTGAGTCCGACGCCATCCGATTGCCCGCTGCCACAAATCACACCTACCGCCTCCGAACCACCCGAATTGAGTAAGAAAACAGAGGACGTAACCACGCCACCACCCAATTTTGGGATGGTAATCGTAGAACCTGCATTCACAGAACACCGCCACAAAAGGGCACGGGAAGGAAAAGTTGAATCCAGTTGCACGGCATTTAAAGCCGTTTTTATGGCTGTAATATCCGCAATAGTAGCGGTTGGTTGAAAAATGACGATTAAATCAAACTTTATAGCTTGGGCTTTTAGTGAGCCTAAAGCACTCCAAAAGACAAAAAGCAAAGCAATTTTAAGAGTAGATTTTTTCATAAAGGCGTCGATTTGTATTTTAAATTTATATTTTCTATACAATCTGAAAAGGGTGTGGATGTGACATTTTCAATCTCATTTAACGGTGAAAATCAAAGAAGTTCTGTCTTTTTTAGGAGAAATTATCCGTTTAAAGGTAATTAATTCTGTATGCTTTAGCGCAAATGGAGGGATAATTCCATTTTCAGAGATATTTACACCTTTAAAATTTAAGCCTTTCACATCATCGAACACAAAGGCAGGGCGATAATCTTTTTCTTTTAAAACCAATTTTATATTTTTAAAAACAATCCCCTCAGTATGGCGCACGTAAAATGCCCAAGCGGGCAATTCTCCAAACATCTGAAACTCTGGATAAGCCGCCGTTTGCTCAGGTATTTTATCCAAGCTATCCAATGGGGCGTGAGCGATTTCGGGTTTGCCACCGCCTGCATACGTGATGTTAATATTTTTTAAAACCACGTTTTTAATGTAAAAATTAGGCAATCCGACTATCGAAACTGGTAATAAATTATAAGTCAAAGTATCCAAAGGTCCTTCAAAAGGATAACCTTTATCGGGTTTTGTATTTGGAATTTCAGCTTGAATATCACTGATTTTGATGTTTTCAACGCTGCCAACTGGACGAAATGAGAGCCTTTTGCCTAATTTTATAAAAATCGCATTGCCTGTATTACGCACTTTTACGTGTGAAATATTAATGTCTTTTAAAACGCCCCCATCCACACATTCAAGCGCAATAGCCGAGCGGTAGGTATCAAAAACGGTGAGATTGCGAGCCGTAATTTTTCTAAAACCACCGTAAGATGAAGTACCCAATTTCAAAGCACTCGCACTTGAGCGCATCGTACAATTTTCAATCAGAACGTTCTCACAACCGCCATTTTTATCAAAAGATTTTAAACAAATGGCGTCGTCAGCAGCGTTGACATTACAGTCTAAAATATGCACATTTCGGCAATCCACGATGTCAATGCCGTCATTATTCCAATACGCCATACTCTCGACTTTCACATTTTTAATGCTTAAATCCGAGCAATTAATGTACGTTTGAACCCAACAAGCGGAGTTTTTAAGCGTAATTCCTCCTATTTTAACGGTTTTACAATCTTGAAAAATGATAATTTGTGGTCTAAAACGTTCATTGGGGCGATTCTTTTCACGGAGTTTTTCATCGTATTTTATAGCATCTGGAAAAGCCCCTTCGAGCCACAGCCGAATCACATCTTTTGAAAGTGCCTGCCCCTGTTCATCAATAATGCCCTTGCCCGTTATGCTTATGTCGTGTTGATTATAAGCTAAAATAAAGCCGTACCACGCTTGAGGAATGTCCATGCTGTAATCTTTATGTTGCGTCGAACCCAATAGGATACCCCCCTCAGTAATGTGCAGTTCCACCCCCGATTTTAACTTGAAACTGCCCGATAAAAACGTGCCATTTGGTATCACAACCCGTCCGCCACCAAGCGTTGCACAAGTATCAATGGCTCTTTGAATGGCTTGGGTATTTAAGGTTTTAGCATCGGGAATGGCGCCAAATTGGGTGATATCAAAGACTTTTTGGCGTGCATTGAGTGAAATGCAGCAAAAAATCAAAATTGTGGTTATAAAACGAGTATATTGTTGAGTCATATCGGTATTTTAAATCCGTGCCACCGCTTCGAGCGGTGGC
>JANPHO010000005.1:0-20949 GCA_031424515.1 Saprospiraceae bacterium | reverse complement strand
GGACCCAATACACCACCAACTGTTACCAACAGTACGCCCAACGTAACTGGAAATAGCGTTTATTCAGGTTCAGTAACCTCCAATGCAAGAGATCCCGAAGGCAGCTTAAATCCAAACGGTTTTGCAACGACTGACAGTCCGCGTAATGGTACTATCAATATGAATCCGAATGGTACTTATACATATACCCCTAATTCAAATTTTAGTGGAGTGGACAGTGTACATTTTAAAGCTTGCGATTTGGGTGGTTTATGTGCTACGGCTACCATTATTTTTAATGTTACTATTGCACCTAATTCGGCTCCCGTACTAACCAATGCTACACCAACAGCTCAAGAAGATGTGCCTTTAACGGGCAATGTTGCCCCCAACGCTACGGATGCTGATAATAATTTAAATCCTAATGGGTTTAGTTTGACAGATAGTCCTCAAAATGGAACTATCTCGATGAATCCGAATGGAACTTTCACATATACCCCAAAGCCCAATTTTAACGGTATTGATAGCGTGCATTACAAAGCTTGCGATATAAAAGGCGCATGTGCCACAGCAACCATAATTATTACGGTCAATCCAGTGAATGACCCGCCTACCCTCACAAACAGCACCCCCTCAGTACAAGAGGATATTCCGTTCTCTGGAAACGTGGCACCCAACGCAAATGATATTGACCCGAATTTGGATAATTCAAGTTTCGCTTTAGTGGATGCGCCTTTAAACGGTACAATCACTATGAATCCAAATGGTGCTTATACTTACACCCCAAAACCTAATTTTAATGGCGTGGATAGCGTCCATTATAAAGTATGCGATTTCAGTGGAGCTTGTGCTACTGCAACACTTATTTTCACTATTTCAAATTTAAATGATGCACCTACACTGACGAATGCCACACCTATTTTACAAGAGGATACACCTTTAAATGGCAGTGTACAACCCAATGCGAGTGACAGTGACAATAATTTAAACCCAAATAGTTTTGCCCTATTGGACAGTCCTAAAAATGGGACGATTAATATGAATCCCAATGGCACTTTTACCTACACCCCAAATCCAAATTTTAATGGAAAAGATAGTGTACATTACAAGGTGTGTGATGTGACGGGCGCATGTGTTTCGGCTACCATCATTTTCACAGTCAATCCTGTAAATGATGCACCTACTTTGAGCAACGCTTCGCCGGCTGTACAAGAAGATGCTCCGACCACGGGCAATGTCGCACCCAATGCTGCGGATGCGGATGGTAATTTAAATCCCAATAGTTTTGCGACGACGGATTTGCCCAAAAATGGGCTTATAAATATGAATCCAAACGGCACTTTTACGTACACGCCGAAGCCAAATTTTAGTGGTATAGACAGTGTGCATTATAGAGTTTGTGATTCGACCAATACCTGTACCACGGCAACTTTGACATTCAATGTGTCGCCCGTGAATGACGCGCCATTATTGACAAATGCTGCCCCAACTTTGGCTGAAGATATGCCATTGACCGCCAGCGTTTTATTAAATGCCAGTGATGCGGATGGTAATATGAATCCCAATAGTTTCGAAGTGACAGATAGCCCGATGAACGGTACTATTAAAATGAATCAAAATGGTTCATATGTTTATACCCCAAAACCTAATTTTAACGGTGTAGATAGCGTCCATTACAAGGTTTGTGATATGAGTGGTGCGTGCTCTTCAGCTACCATCCTTTTCACCATCACGCCAGTCAATGACCCGCCTTCACTTTTGAACGCTACCCCAGCTTTGGATGAAGATTTGCCTTTTACTGCCAGTGTTTTACCCAATGCAAGCGATATTGATAATAATCTAAATCCGAATAGCTTTGCCGTTTTAAATAGCCCTCTTCATGGTACAATAACGATGAGCCCGAATGGTACTTACACTTATAAACCAACTCTTGATTATTCGGGTCAGGATAGTGTTCGCTATCAAGTGTGTGATATGAGTGGCGTTTGTACTTCAGCGACCATTGTATTCAATATTAGTTCTGTCAATGATGCACCTACCCTTTCCAACGCTACCCCCTCAGTAAATGAGGATGCCGTATTGACGGGAAATGTTGCACCTAATGCTAAGGATATTGATAATAATTTAAACCCCAATAGCTTTGTTGTAGTGGATAATCCATTGAACGGAACCATTCTGATGCAGCCAAATGGTACTTATACCTATACCCCAAAACCTAATTTTAACGGTATTGATAGCGTGCATTATCAGGTATGTGATTCTACTAAAGCCTGTACTTCGGCTTCTATAATAATCACTGTCAATTCTGTAAACGATGCACCTATTGTTACCAATGCTACCCCCTCAGTACAAGAGGATGTGCCACAGACGGGAACTGTTTTACCGAACTCATTTGACCCCGATAGCAATCTTAATCCGAATAGTTTTATTTTAATGGATAGTCCTAAAAATGGGACAATCACGATGAACGCAAGCGGCACTTACGTGTACACACCCAATCCGAATTTTAATGGAAAAGATAGTGTGCGTTATCAAGTTTGCGATTTTACGGGCTCTTGTACGCAGGCAAGCATCATTTTCACCGTCAATCCAGTGAATGATGCGCCAGTTGCAACCAACGCTACCCCCTCAGTAAATGAGGACTTTGTGTACAATGGCAGCGTTTCACCTAATGTAACTGATGCCGACAATAATTTAAATAATAATAGTTTTACACTATTGGATAGTCCTGTAAATGGCACAATTCAGATGTCTCCCAACGGGAATTATATCTACACCCCTCGCCCCAATTTTAATGGCATGGATAGTATTCATTATCAAGTATGCGACCTGAGCGGTGCTTGTGCCTCAGCAACCATCATAATGACCGTAAAACCGGTGAACGATGCGCCCAAATTCAACGTCACAGCCCCTCAAGTGATGGAAGATTCGCCGGTGACTTTCTGCGGAATAGTGAATGACAATGATTTGGGTGATGTTTTCAATACTCGACTTTGCAATCAGCCGAAAGGTCTGGTGACCCCTTCTTTTAACAATAATCAATTATGCATTGAATATACGCCAAGCAAAGATTATAACGGTTTGGACACCATTTGTATGCTCGTGTGTGATAGAGGGGGCTTGTGCGATACAGTAAAAATTCCGTTGAATATCATCCCGATTAATGATGCGCCGAATTTGATTGTCAACCCGATTAATGTGCCAGCAGATTCGACAATTATTCAGTGCTTTTTAATCAGCGACCCCGATATTGGTGAAACGTTTTCAGCCTCTTTTTGCGATGTCCCAAAGGGAACAGCTAAGATAAAAGTTGAAAATGTCAATGTTTGTATCAATTACAGCACTAAATTCCCAAATTTTGAAAACGATGCCATTTGCGTAGTCTTGTGCGATAAAGCGGGCGCGTGTAGCCAAGCTTACATCCCTGTTACCGTTACGCTTTGCGACGATAAAACGCCCCCGATTTTGACTTGTCCTGAAAACGTGGAAGTATCATCGGCAGGAACAGTTTTGAGTGACCGAAGTAAATTCATTTTACAAAGTTCTTTAGCGGATAATTGTAATGGCGTTTATCTCGGTTTTAATATACCAACGGCAAAAGATGATTGCAGTATCCCAATTGTGCAGCAAATAGATGGTATAAAAAGCGGTGGTATTTTCCCGAAAGGCTTGAATGTTTTGACTTTTGAAGCTTTGGATAATAGTGGTAAAAAATCGAATTGCAGGGTAGAAATCAACGTGTCAACAGTTCAATTATTGAGCGTAGATGCCGTATCGGCTTGTATCAATGAAACCTTGAATTTCCAAGGAAAAGCCCTTAGTGAAGTCATTTATACTTGGAAAGGACCCGATAATTTGACCGCCACTGGTAGCACTTTGACAGTAC
The DNA here is from genome assembly GCA_031424515.1 of Saprospiraceae bacterium. GTDB lineage: Bacteria > Bacteroidota > Bacteroidia > Chitinophagales > Saprospiraceae > JAAFJT01. The sequence goes on along the minus strand of JANPHO010000005.1, from coordinate 17,084 downwards.
CCATCAATAATACCAATCAAAAAGGCTTGTATATTTTGACCGCAGTTTTTAAAAATAATTGCTCTATTAAAGACACCATTACTGTCAATGTCAATAATGCACCTAAAATACTGAACGATTCATTCGTATTGGCAATGGATGCCACGCTGACTGAAAACGTTTTAAAGAATGACGTCCTGTTAAACGGGATCAATTTCACGGTAAGAGTTCGGGATAATGCCTTAAATGGAACTTTAAATCTTAAAAAAGATGGTACAATCACGTATCAGCCCATTTTCGGTTATAAAGGTACAGACAATTTTAGCTACGAAGTATGTACCGATATTTGCCCCAATGTATGCCAAAAAGCGAATGTTATTCTGAACGTTTCATATGCTTTTACCAAGGAATATAAAGCCAATGAAGTCATCACACCCAATAATGATGGCTTCAACGATGCCTTGATTATTGAAGATTTTGATGCCGCATCGCCGAATAATAAAAGTACAATTGTGATATATAGCCAGTGGGGCGAGCTTGTGTATAAAGCCGCGCCGTACAAAAATGATTGGACTGGTACATTCAAGGAACTCCCCCTCCCAGATGGTACCTATTATTTCATTTTTAAGGCAACTCCTACAAGCCAAGCCACCAAATCGTTTATTACTATTTTACGGTAAAATATTTCAAATTAAATAGAGTCTTGCCATAATCTAACATATTAGACTCTTTAAGGCTGGATTGGTTTCATTTGTATTTAATGTACGAGTCCTATGGACTCGCAATATTCGTTTTTCAATCATTTCTACAAATGTATGAGTCCTCTGGACTCAATTATAAACCCCAAATTGAGTCCAGAGGACTCATACATTTATAGAAATATAGTCTTTTTTACTATTGACGAGTCCAGAAGACTCGCACATTTATCAAACATTTTAAAACCAATCGACCTTACTTTTTAAGGCTGAAATCAGAAAATTTTGACATACTAAGCATGAGAAACTATATCTTTTTTATCCTTTTTTTAATGGTTTGTTTTAAAACCCAAGCCCAGCAAGAGGCGCATTACTCGCAATTTATGTACAATAATTTGCAAGTAAATCCGGGTTTTGCGGGCTCCCGAAGAGTGGCTTCGTTTAGTGCCCTTTATCGCAACCAATGGATTGGTTTCAAGGGGAATCCAAAATCATTTTTAGCAGGGTTTGACATGCCACTGCCTAATTTCAACAAACTTGGTTTGGGTATCATGGTTTCAAATCAATCTGAGGGCATTGTCAATCGCATGGCGGTGACCCCCTCAGTATCTTACGCAATTATTCACACCGATGAGAGCACTTTAAGGCTCGGAATCAGTACTTCATATCGCCAATATAAATTCGATTTGCAAAGTACAAATGTCAATATTCGGGAGAGACAAGACCCTACCCTGAGCGAAAATGACAATCCGAATTTCAATAATATGAATATCGGCATGGGTATTTATTACGATAGAAAAAATATATACGCCGGCTTTTCAATCCCTAACTTGAACGAAAACCCTTTAATAATCACTCAAAATACCAAAACGCCTTTAAAAGGTAAAGAAAGTAGGCATTTTTACGGAATGGTTGGCGGGCTTTTTCCACTTGGTGGCAATGAAAACCTGCAATTAAAACCTTCAATGATGTTTAAATACGTCGCCAATGCACCATTCAGCGTGGATGCGAACATGAGTGTTTTAGTTAAAAAGAAATTCATGGCTGGTCTTTCCTACCGTTTCGGTAATACTTCGGGCGATTCAGTGGATTTATTGACCTACGCACAGGTAGCCAATAATTTTGCAATCGGTATGGCTTATGATTTTACGCTCTCTCAAATCGGTAATTATAACCGCAACAGTGTAGAAATATTAGCCCGTTATGATTTTGCAATAACACCTAAAACCATGCATAATCCACGGTTTTTCTTTTAAAAAATAGCATAATCTAATTGGCTCAAAAAGGCATACCCCTCAGTATTTTCATAAAAAATGACAATCATGGCAAAGTTCAAGTATATATTTTTCATCTTTATTTCAGTTTTTTCTCAAGTAAAAACTCAGGCTCAAAACGATAAAAAAAGCACCCAAAACGCATCAAACGCCGATAAGATTAAAATCAATAATATGCGTTTGGTGAATTCCCCAGCTTTGGATTTTAGTCCAGCTTTTTATAAAGATGATTTGGTATTCGTATCCAATAATACCATCAACGGAAAAAAGAAGGTTTTTGATAAAAACATCAAACAGGCTTCGATGTCTCTTTTTATTACCAAAAAGGATAGAAGTGGGTATTATCGCAAGCCCGAAGCCTTTGATTCCACTTTTATTAGCAAAGTCCACGAAGGGCCCATTACTTATGATGCGCAAAATGATGTGATATTTTTCACTCGAAACGATACCAAACCTGGGGGTAAAAAGCCGCGCTACGTCAATAGTACCAATTATATGCGCATTTATTCCTCTGCTTTTGATTCCGAAAACTGGAGCACACCTGAGTTGGCACCTTTTAATGATGAAAAAAGCGATGCCTGTCACCCCACAATCTCAGCGGATGGTGAAAAATTATATTTTGCCTCCAATCGAGCAGGTGGATTCGGGGGTATGGATTTGTACATGTGCAAAATGGTAGAAGGTGCTTGGAGTGAAGCTGTGAATTTGGGCTCGGAGGTCAACAGCAGTAAAAATGAAGTATTTCCTTTTATCCATGAGGATGGAACGCTTTATTTTTCCTCAAATAAGCCTAAAGGATTAGGCGGCTTAGACGTTTATTACACCCGCATAGACAATACTGGCAACTATTTAAAACCCATTTCAATGGGAAAACCTTTCAATACCGATAAAGATGATTTCGGATTCATAGTCAATCCCGAAAATAAAATGGGCTTTTTAGCGAGCAACCGAGCGGGAGGCTTAGGTGGCGATGATATTTATAGTTTTAATATACCAGAAGGCACTAAACCGTTTTCTGACGTAAAACAACTGAGTGAGGCATATAAAGAAGAAGCAAAAGCTACATTGAGCGATAAAGACAATAGCAAAGACAGCGACGCAAAAAGAGTGGTCAATATCTATGTCATTGATAGAAAATCAGGGCTACCCCTCAGTAAATCCTATATTTGTATCGCTTCCACGGGTAATCAAAAGCCATCGGTAGAAACGGGTGGCGATAATTGTGAAACGATAACCACCGATGAAAACGGCAAAGCGGTGCTGCACATCAACACCAATAGCAACTATTTTGTGAGGATAAATAAAACCGATTTTAAGCCCAATACGATGACTGTTATTAAAAATGACAATCGCAATGAATCCATTATTTTATTGGATAAAATTGGTGAGTCCGCCAATAATAACAGTGAAATGGCTGAAAACAGCCCCACCAGCGGCAATAATTCCGCTAAAAATAACAGAATTTATAAACTGAGTAATATTTACTATGATTACGACGATGCTTCCATCAGACCCGATGCCCGTAGGTCACTTGATTCGTTGATTCAAATTCTCTACGATTTTCCAGAAATGGAAATAGAGTTGGCGGCTCATACAGATAGCCGAGGCAATGTGCCTTATAATATCAGTCTTTCAAAAAGAAGAGCGAATAGTGTCATCGAATACCTCGTTTCGAACGGCATAAAAAGAAGAAGGCTCAACGCTGTCGGCTACGGTAAGCAACAGCTCAGCAATGGATGTGGAGACGGCACCCCATGCCCTCCTGAAAAACATCAAGAGAACAGGCGAACAGAAGTCAGAGTAATAAAAAGCGGCGGCTCAGAAGGTAAAATAGTACCTCAAAATCCGAGAAAGTAGGGTATTTACCTCTAAATTGATTGATGACTAAATACTCTTTCAAATGATGAGTGATAGGTGATTTTGTGAATAACTCTTGGAAAGTTTGAAACTTTCCAAGAGTTTTACTCGACAACTCAGACTTGAAGAAATACTGAGGGAGTAAATATAAATAAAACAGGATGGCTTCGACAAAATCGTAGTCATCCTGTTTCATTTATGCCTATTCTATACCGTGCTATCGTACCAAAAAGAAATAAATGAGTACTACCGAAATAACAGTCACTACTGCCAAAATAACGAAAAACTTCTTCGTTTCTTGAGCATCTTTCTCTTTATAATCACTCTTGGCTTTGGTGTGTGTCTGTGGCTGATTATGGCTTGGATGGTGTTGTTTTTTCTTTGACATGATTTGGTAATTTTAATTAAAAAAGAATAATGAAAATTAATTTTTAAATAAGTTAGCCTTAAAAATCTAAATTACTATTCTTTTCTAAAATACCCTATTTTTTACCTTAAAACTTCAAAAAAGCTTTAACCCATCATTTTTTCATAATCCAATAAAACATCAATAACAGAAATAAACCGATAATCACAACAAAAATGAATTGTTGAGAATCATCTTTCTTTACCTTTTGCTGTCTCGGAGCGGGTTTTCTTTTAGTATTTTTCTTCTTTTTTACCATGTATACTGAGGGGTAGGATGTTTCGGGTTTTGGGTTTCGGGTTTTTGGTTTTGAGTGTATATCGTTAACTCAAAAACCAAAACTCAAAACTTCTTACTTAGTTGATTTTAGTGCATTTTGATAAATTTTCACATTCACCAAATGTTGTTCGAATGTCTCGGCGTAATTATGATAGCCTGACGCATCTGGCTTAGCCACAAAATAGATATAATTGTGCTTTTCAGGATTCAAAACCGCCTCAATACTGGTCGGTGAAGGCATATTCACGGGACCCGGAGGCAACCCCACATTCATATACGTATTATAAGGATGATTCACCAAATAATCAGAATTCATCAAACGGCGGAATGAACTTGTACCTTCTATTTGCATCAAAGCATATTGAACGGTCGGGTCAGCTTGTAATTTGATACCTTTCACATAGCGATTCAAATAAGCACCCGCAACTTTCGCTTTTTCTTCTGGATGATTAGATTCACCATCTACAATTGATGCCATCGTAATGGCTTGTTCGGGTGTCATATTCAAGGCATTTGCTTTTGCAGTGCGGCTCTCATTCCAAAAACGTTTGAACTCTTTTGACATTCTTTCTAAGAATTTCCTCGGATCAGTATTCCAGTACATTTCGTAGGTATTGGGTAAAAAATAGCACATTAAAGTCTCTTTTTTAAAACCCAATGAATCCAATAAAGCTTGGTCATTAAAAGCGGTAATATATTTCAAAGAATCAAATTCAAACACTTTTGCTATTTTAGCAGCGACTTGTTCTGGCGTTTTTTCATTGTTTAAAACCACTTTTACGGGTTCTTGACCACCTTTAGCCAAATGACGCACCAGTTCTTTACTACTCCAACCGGGCTTGATTTTATAACGCCCCGAACGCACTGTAATAAATTTTTCAGCGTCCGCTCTTGATTTAAAAGCATCGATATCCATCACATAACCACCTGACTCAAGCAAGATTTCAAGGTCTTGCATGGTCGAACCCGTGGGTATTTTCAAAAATTCATCACTTAATGTTTCGGGAACTATGGCTTTATTGAGGTTATAATAATAATAACCGCCACCCAAACCAATCAACAATAATAGAGGCAAAACAATGCGTTTCATAATGAGAATTTATCTTTAATTATGGTTAAAATGAATTGATTTTCAATAGTTTATAATTTCAAATAAGGTGTATACAAGAATACCTATTAAAATTAGGAAGTGCAAAAATGGCACTTTTTTTTAAAATTTTTAAATAAAAAATGGTTGGGAAATTAGGATAGGATAGATTTGAAATTGAAGAAGAAAAATCAGTAAGTTAATTATTCTGGTTCTCTGGACTTTTTGTGGAATTCTGATTGCAGATTCTTAGAAAGCCTTTGAGGCTTTCTAAGAATCTGCAATATGGCGAACTTACCCCCTCAATATTTTAATAAATATGCGAATAATGGATTAAAAATGCCGTTAGGCATGATATATCGGTAGAAATATCGATGTAAGCAGAAATAAAGTCCCATCGGGACGATATATTGAACTGAATTTTTAATATTAAATTCAATATATCGTCCCGATGGGACTAAAATCAATATTTTTAAGTTTCTACCGATATATCATGCCTAACGGCATTTTAAACCCATTATTCGCATTAAATATAGAGGTATGAAAACAGTTCACTGCTGATTTTAAGTTCTCATGCGAGCGCGTTTTACCAAATACGTCTGTAAGATTTCTTTGAAACCTTTATTCGTATCACATTCCACCAAATCAATTTTGTACTGAAGGCAACGCGCCTTTAAATTGTCCGTGAATTTTGAAACTTGTTCTTTATAAAAACTTTTTATTTGGTTGGGTTGTAATCTGATTTTATCACCCGATTCCATGTCCACAAAAATAGTTGGGCGATTTTCATACTCAAATTCCAACTCTTTTGAATGATCTACCACGTGAAAAAGCACGACTTCATGCTTATTATATTTCAAATGTTGTAACGCTGAAAACAGATTTTCAGCTTGCTCGCCATCTTCAAACATATCGCTGAAAATACACACCAAACTGCGTTTGTGAATACTATCCGCAATTTGATGAATGGCATCCGTAGCCATCGTTTTTCTATTCAAAGGCTGAATATCGGCTAAATATTTGTCCAAAATGCCCAATAAAAAGCGGTATTGCGTCATTGACGACTTGGCTTTGGTATGTTCATGCACCGTTGAATCAAATATGCTCAAGCCAAAAGCATCCCGCTGCCGCATCAATAAATTCATCAACGAAGCCGCTGCCAAAACCGCGAAACCCAATTTATTTTTAGCTGGATTTTTAGGGTCAGGGAAGTACATGGAGCTGCTCACATCCAACATAATTTGACACCTCAGATTCGTCTCCTCCTCGTATCTTTTCGAGAACATTTTATCCGTTCGGGCATACACTTTCCAGTCGATGCTCCGGGTACTTTCACCGGCATTGTAAATGCGGTGCTCAGCAAATTCCACTGAAAAACCATGAAATGGGGATTTATGCAATCCAATGATAAAACCCTCCACTACCTGCTTCGCCAAAAGCTCCAGATTAGATAAATCCTTAACTTCGTAATTATCTAAAAGAATCATAAATAAATGTGATATTCATTTAAAATTTAAAATGTACCCCCTCAGTATATTTTAAATTTTACGGTTAAAATTATTCGGTTTGAGATTGAATCAGATAACGAATGTAACGTTTTTAAATAAATACTGTTGCGTGAGCAGGCAGTCATTAAAAAAAAATCCGAGTGATTTCTGTAGAATCACTCGGATAAAGGTGTAATCAATGAACTTATTATCCATTAAGCAGGAACACCCGCAATAGCAGCATCAATTTTAGCTTTCAAAGCCGCTTTAGTAGTCATACCCACCTGCTTATCTACAAGTTCGCCATCTTTCAATATAATGATAGTTGGAATTGCACGAACACCATATTTCAATGGTATTTCTTGATTGCTATCAACGTCCATTTTACCAATTAATGCTTGATCAGCCATTTCGAAAGCCAAATCTTCAACGATAGGTCCTATCATTTTACAAGGTCCACACCACTCAGCCCAAAAATCAATCACTGTGATACCTTTCGTTGCTTTCTCCTGAAAATTTACATCTGTGAATTCAAATGCCATCTTATTTGATTTATAATGTGATAAAAATTTTATATTCTCTTAAACAGCGCAAAGTTAGCTAAAGTTCAAGTCCTATTTAGAATTTTTCAAAATAATTTTTTTCTCTTAAAACAATGCATAAATTACAAATAAGGTTGTAATAAAGCCGTCAACTCTTTTTCATCCATCGGCTTATTGTACAATTGAAAAATTTCCTCGGATTTATTGACCATCAAAATAATCGGTAAATCTTTTACATCTTCTAACTCTTTTTTCAATTTATTTTTAAAAAATCCCCAATCCGAATTTTCTAAAAGCAAAGTTTCGTCCGAAATTTGATTTTCACGTATCAATAAAGTCACATCTTCTTTACTTTTAATTTCTTTAAAATTGATGAAAACAATCTTTAATTCAGTCGTATCAAAATTATTGGAAACGTGTTGCAAAGCCTTCATGGTCGAAAGGCTCATGTCATTTTCCATATTCCAAAAGCAATACACATATAATTTATCCGTTGATTGAAGAATGCGATTGGCTAAAGCATCTTCAGAAATCACCGTATTGGATTTTCCGGAAGCCGAAGCCAATTTTAAGCGATCCGCCTCAGAAAGTACCTGAGATTCCATCTGCGTAGTATCAAATGGATTCACGGATTGCACTGTATTCGAGGGTGATGAGGGCTTTTTACAAGACACTCCAAAAGTGATAGCGAAAAGAATGAGCGTTAAAACAGCCGCTTGTAAAATACTAAACTTCATAGATTTGAAAATGAATTTTTTAAATAAAAATATGCCTATAAGGGCTTTACTTCTAAAATGGAAATGGGTCATTTTATGCCTTTTTAGCCTTGGATTGCGCTCTATTTTGAGTTATTCACCCGCTTTTGTTGAGACCTATTACTCAAGGGGCTTATTCCCTTTTATACGGTGGGTGTTTGATAATAGTTTATCCTACTCCCCTATTCCACTCATTTATTTTTTCTACGGAATAGTGATTTATTTTTTAATTAAAATTATCGTTTCCGTTTTTATTAAAAAGTCCACTTCTGATGGTTCCATCCCCCCCATCAGTATAAGGCTCAAAAATGGACTTTTTTCCTTGGTTTCATTCATCAGTTTCATGGTCTTTTGGTTTATGTTTTTATGGGGTTTTAATTATATTAGAGAGCCACTAAATGAACAAATGAAATTTAAAATCAGGCAATTAGATACTTTTAGTCTTGGTCTTGAACACCTTGAATCTTTAAATTGGGCTTTAGAAAGTAGAAAAAAAATCACTGACCAAGCCGTTTTTGATTTTAAAGAGCCCGATGATTTTGAGAATAATATGCGTCGAGATGTTTCCTTTTTCCTTTTCAATAATGGCTTCAAATATGGTGGACGACTGAGGGGCCGACAAATAACCCCAGATGGAACGCTCTCAAGATTTGGTATATCAGGGATTTATATGCCCTACATTGGCGAAAGTAATATTGATAATGCTACCCACCCACTCGCTAAACCTTTCACAATGGCTCACGAAATGGCACATGGATATGGTTGGACAGATGAGGGAACAGCCAATTTTATAGCATATTTGGCTTGTATCAATTCCAAGGATTTATTGACTCAATATTCGGGTTATTTGATGTATTATCGCTATGTAGCCAGTAATTATCGGCGCGTAAATCCAGAAGCCTATAAAGTTTTTAGAAGTCAATTGCCCGAGGGTTTGGTTAAAGATTTAGAAGCTATCAATAAAAGTATTCAAAAATACCCCACTTGGTTTGAAACCGACAAAATGAATAATGCTTTTCTGAAAGCGCAGGGTGTGAAAGAGGGGACAGCAAGTTATAGCCGCGTGGTAACGCTGGTTTATTCGTGGAGAAATAGGAAAAATGGGGAATAAAAATTCATAAATCTAAAAAAATAGGGGAATTTTAAAAATTCCCCTATTCTGATTTCAAATTACTATACACCCATTTGTGATTTCACGGGGCTTTTATTTTTAAATTTTTTAATGGATAGAATGACTAAGTATACCAAGCCTGCAAGCCCAACCAAAGCAACCAATACGGCTAAAACCTCCTGCCCATTACAAGCCAAACCGCACGCCGCCGCCGCCGCTAACCACGCAAATGCCAGTGCCGCCAATATCAAAAGAATGCCCCATAAAACATGATTATCTTTTTTATCTTCAATTTTTTGAAGCGACAAAAGTCTTTTTTCAAAATGCTTGCGCAACATTTTTTTAAATAAATTCTCTTTTTTAATGGGCGCTTTATTAATGAAATTATCCTTGTTCTCGCTTAAAGGATTGACGGTTTTATCCCCTTTTAAAAAAGAGGAAGGAGATTCAAAAACAACGTTAATAGATTGAAAATCAGGCATTTGCGACTTTTCAATAGCTGGCGCGTTGACTTTACAATCCAGATAAGTAGGAATGGAATATCCAAAAAGAAGGAAGACAAAAAGCTGCGACATAAAAAGTGAACCCATCGAAATTTGTTTCAATGAAAAGAAACGGGAAATTGTCGCTTCATTGGATAATAGTTGAGGTGAAGGATATAGCCAAACCGCACCAACCATGATGGCTAAAAGAAGATACGTCCATAGTGTAGTGGATAAATGATAGTCATTGGCGAATAAATATAAACCCAATTCTACGCCTAAAACAGAGAAAAAAATCCGAGTGAAACCAATGAATAATCGTGCTTGAAAGGTATGTGTTTTTGCCCAATTGTGAACGACTCGATTGATTTTCATAAGGGTTGGATTAGAAAGATGAAACGAAAAGATTTTATAAGTTTCTCGTCGGGCGATAATTAGCCTAAATTTAAATAAAAAACTCCACAAAATCAATATTTCAAACCTCAAAAATGCCTTTTTTATTGCTTTTAAAAACCCTAATTAATGATAAAATAAGAGTTCGTGTACCATTAAAGTATCTTTTTCATCACCACCATACCCCGCATTTCATCTTTAATGTGGGTAAAATCAAGCTGTTTTGTGGCGACTATTTCAAAACCCATGCGTTTATAAAATGCGATGGGTTTTAAACTCGAATCCATTGCCGAAAGCCAAAGACCATCATATGCCCATTCATCCGCTTTTTGAAAAGCCAATTGCATGGTTTTCTCTCCTATGCCCTTGCCAACGGCTTCTTTGATGAAATAAATGCGTTCCAAATAGAGCATATTGGGCTCAATTTTACCATTTATACTGAGGGGGTAGTTCAAAACCAATTTTAAAAAACCGAGCGGTTTTTCGTTTTCAAAAATGATATAAAATTTATTGTTGGGGTCATTCAGCTCTTGAGTCAATGGCTCAGCGAGGAAACATTTATTGACGTACCAATCGGCATTATTGTCTTTCCAAAGGTGTAAATAATGGTCTCGGTAGGCTTTTTGAGACAATTTTGAAAGCATTTCAACGGATTCAACGCCTATTTCATTAAAAGTCAAATCCATTTATTTGTTCTCTTTTTCAAGGCATTTAAAAATATTGGACATGACTTCCAAATCATAAATTTCATAATCTTCGTAGCCCGCACTCCACGCAATGCGCACGACATCCAATTCAGATTCAATAAAAGACTTCACATCTGCGCTCGAAATTTGAAGTTGAGATTTATATACCGTCGTACCATTTTCATTATTGATATTACCAATATCCGTTTTTGAATTTGTAAGTGCAATGTTTTTGCCGTTTATCAATTTAAAAACGATGGGCGTGCCTTTATCCAAAAAGCCAAATGCTCGTTGTGCCTCCTTCGTTTGGATGGTAACCGTTAAATTAATGAAATAAAATCCGCCTTGAATCCTCGAAGCTGCGGCTTCACACACGATATAATCCTTATTTTTTAAGGCAGGACGCATAAATTCTTCGGTGTGGGCGAAGATTTGTTGCGGCATAGTCTCTTTCTTTTTTCTTTCTGTAAATTGGTCAACGCCATCAAATGCAATTCGACAATCCGGAATTGGAGGATTAATAATCACATCATTTTGAGAATCATATTTACGCACTTGACGGACTTCTGGCGTAGCTGCCGTGGATGTTTTAGGTTTTGAACTGGGTTTTGCTTCCGTTTTTTTCTTCTTTTCGTCCTTTTTGGGCTTCTTAGATTTATCAGTCGGCGTTTCAGGGGCTGCATTACTCGCCGGATTTTCTAAAACAGCAATCGGATCGGGTTTAACAGATTCAGCTGGGCTTGGTGTAACAGGAGTTGGTTCAACATTTTCAACCAATCTACCCTCATCAATTCTACCAAATTTTTTTTCGTAGTCAGCGATATATTTAGCCCTTTTTGTATCCGTCGTTTTCACAATATCCGTCACTTCATTTAGAAAAGCAGAGGCTTCCTTTCTTTGTTTTAATGCTTCTGCTTCTTGCTTTCTCAATAATTTAAGTTGATTATCAAGCTTTTCTCTATCTTTTTTTTGGTTGACGGTGGGTTTTGGGATTTCTTTTAAATCCACCAAATCTTCTTCGACTTGAATGCGTTTAGTCTTCAAATCATCTAATTTTTCAGCTGATTGGCGATCGCGTTCTTGTGCAATGGTAAGGAGAGAATAGGTTTTACGTAAGTTTTTTTCAAACTCTTGAGCAGAGCTTTTAAAAACTATGAGAAACGATAAAAGGGTTAAAATGAGAGGCTTGCGATAGTACATAGTCTAAATTTAGCTTGATAATGACTCAACATTATTAGGAAAAGTGAACAATCTTTTTAATTTCGACATAACATTTGGTCGAAGTAACGAATTTTGTAAATTTGAGCGTTTATTATCTTTTTTAAAATGCAAAAATAAAAGAATAATATCTAATATTTTATGATTCTTTTGATTTTTGAAATCTCTTTCGCTTAAAATGGTGTTTGCCTTGTAAATAATAATTAATTAGGGCATTAAAAACAATAAGCGATTACATTAACATTAAAATAAAATAGAAAGTAAACCGAAGCCATTTTGTAACAAATATTGAATCTTAGAATAAAATAACTAACACAATCATGAAATCAATCCAATTTTTTTTTACTACCATTGCGTTAATTGTCTTTTTAAATACCGAAATTAAAACCCAAGTTATGACTCGTACAAGTACACCCATTACCCGCAAAGACCCCTCAGTAGTTGACGATTATTTTGGAACAAAAGTGGCCGACCCTTACCGGTGGCTCGAAGACGATAACTCAGAAGAAACCAAAGAATGGGTAAAAGCTCAAAATGCCGTAACTTTTAGTTATTTGGATAAAATACCTTACCGAAAAGACGTTAAAAATCGCCTTGAAAAAATATGGAATTATGAAAAATACGGCTCACCATTCAAAGAAGGCGGCAAGTATTATTTCTTTAAAAATGATGGCTTGCAGAATCAATCCGTTTTATATGTTCAAGATAATTTAAACGCTCCCCCCTCAGTAATGCTCGACCCCAACACCCTTTCAAAGGAGGGAATAGTGGCTTTGGCTGGTATTTCTTTTAATAAAGCAGGTGATAAATTGGCATATCAACTCTCCAAAGCGGGTTCTGATTGGCAAAGCATCCATGTAAAAGACCTCAAAACGGGTGAAACGTTGAAAGATGAAATTGATTGGGTCAAGTTCAGCGGAGTACAATGGTTGGGCGATGGTTTCTTATACAGCCGCTATCCCGAACCTACAAAGGGTGATGAATTAAAAGGCGCACTACTCAATCACAAAGTATATTTTCATAAAATAGGTACCACCCAAGCCGATGATGAACTCATTTTTGAGGACAAAGATAATCCCAAACGCAATATTTACTCCCGAGTAACAGAAGATGAAAGATTCATATGTGTCAGCATCAGTGAGGGCACAAGTGGCAATATGCTTTTAATAAAAGATACCAAAAATCCCAGCGCAGGATTTGTGAAAGTAGCGGATAATTTTGAAAAAGATTGGCAAGTAATTGATAATGAAGGCGATTGGATATACGTCGAAACCAATTACAAAGCCCCTAAAAGCCGCATTATTGCCGTGAATATTGCTGCTCCCGATGAAAAAAATTGGAAAGAAATTGTCGCCGAAGATAAAAACGATGTGCTACAAAGTGGTGGCATCATCGGAGGTAAATTAGAAACCGTTTGGCTTCATAATGCCGCGAGTAAAGTCAAATTTCATGATTTATCGGGTAAATTATTGAACGAATTGGAGTTGCCGGGTATCGGCACTACGGGAGGAGTCAGCGGAAAGCGGGATGAAAAAGTGGGTTATTACTCATTTTCAAGTTTTACGCGCCCGCCTACAATCTACGAATTGGATTTAGAAACCATGAAATCCAAGATTTTTAAAGCGCCAAAAGTAGATTTTGAAAGCGATAAATATGAAACCAAGCAAGTTTGGTACACTTCAAAAGATGGTACTAAAGTCCCGATGTTTATAAGTTATAAAAAAGGCGTAAAATTAAATGGTAAAAATCCTACCCTACTATATGGCTATGGTGGTTTTAATATTAGTCAACAACCACAGTTTTCAATTTCAAGGGCTATGCTTTTAGAAATGGGCGGAATCTATGCAGTAGCCAATATCAGAGGCGGAGGTGAGTTCGGTGAAGCATGGCATAAAGCGGGCACTAAAGAACGTAAACAAAATGTTTTTGACGATTTCATAGCCGCTGCGGAGTATTTAATCAAGGAAAAATATACGTCAAATCAGTTTTTAGCCATTCAAGGCGGCTCAAATGGCGGCTTACTGGTGGGTGCTTGTATGACTCAAAGACCCGAACTTTTTAAAGTAGCGTTCCCTGCCGTGGGGGTTTTGGATATGCTGCGGTATCATAAATTCACGATTGGTCGCGCATGGTCTGTTGATTACGGACTAAGTGAAAAAGAGGATAATTTCAAATATCTTTATCCATATTCACCGCTTCATAACGTTAAAAAAGCTAAATATCCCGCAACCTTAATCACCACAGGCGATCATGATGACCGAGTAGTGCCCGCACATTCATTCAAATTTGCGGCGGCTTTGCAGGAAAATCATATTGGTACTACGCCAGCACTCATTCGGATTGAAACATCGGGCGGGCATGGCGCAGGAAAACCAACTTCAAAAGTGATTGAAGAAGGTGCGGATATTCTCTCATTTATGTTTTACAGCATGGGTATTAAGAAACTGTAACAATGATTCATTTCTTTCTATTTGACATAGGTTTTTTAAATATTCGCTTTTGGGACATCGTGGATATACTGGTAGTGGGATATTTAATCTACTTAGTCTATCGCTTACTTAGGGGGTCAGTTGCCTTCAATATATTTGTGGGCGTGGTGCTGCTCTACACTATTTGGTGGTTGGTAAAAACCCTCAAAATGGAATTGCTATCCATGATTTTAGGGCAATTTGTGAGCGTGGGTGTTGTCATTATAGCTATTGTTTTTCAACCTGAATTGCGCCGTTTTTTACTACTCATCGGCAATCAAACACTGAGGGGGCGACTCAATTTCATCAACCCTACGACTGAAAATAAAAGTAATGATACATTGATAATCAATGAGTTATATAATGCCATAAGTGAGTTAAGCGATTCAGAAACAGGTGCTCTCATCGTTTTAGCCAATAACTCTTCAATGTTCAACATGGCTGATTCGGGAGTAAAAATTGAAGCGAAAATTAGTAAAAGTTTGATACTCAGTATTTTTAATAAAGAAAGCCCTTTGCATGATGGTGCCATCATTATTGCCAATAATAAAATCCTTGCCGCAAGTAGTGTGCTCCCCCTCAGTGAAAGCCCTAATTTGCCCCAAGAAGCAGGCCTTCGACACCGCGCCGCATTAGGCATCTCTGAGACGGCTAATGTGACCGCTTTTATTGTTTCAGAAGAAAATGGTCGTATTTCGATGGCTCATCAAGGGCATTTAAAGACAGATATAAATAAAGAAGAGTTACTTGTTTTGCTAGAAAAATATTATAAATAATTTATTGGTTATTAGTTATTGGTTATTGGTCATTAATAAAAATTTTAAAGAATTTAAATGAAAAAAGTCCAAGCTTATTTAGATGAAAATAAGGATAGATTCTTAGATGAATTGCTTGAAATGTTGCGAGTCCCTTCAGTATCCGCCGACCCAAAGCAAAAAGATGAGATGCTCAAAATGGCAAATATGGTCAAGGAAAGACTCATAGAAGCAGGTGTAGATGTGGCTGAATTGTGCGAAACCGATGGTTATCCCGTGGTGTACGGTGAAAAAATTGTGGATAAATCATTGCCCACGGTTCTGGTTTACGGACATTATGATGTGCAACCTGCTGATCCACTCAATCTTTGGGATTCTCCAGCTTTTGAGCCCATTATTAAAAAGACAGCCATTCATCCCGACGGAGCCATTTTCGCGAGAGGTAGCTGCGATGATAAAGGTCAATTTTATATGCATGTGAAAGCTGTAGAAGGCATGATAAAAACCGATAATTTACCTTGTAATGTCAAATTTATGATTGAAGGCGAGGAGGAAGTAGGTTCGCCAAGCTTGGGTAAATTTTGTAAGGAAAATACCGAAAAATTGGCTTGTGATGTCATCTTGATTTCTGATACTTCTATCATCGCAAACGATATTCCTTCAATTACTACTGGTTTAAGGGGTTTGACTTACCTTGAAGTGGAAGTGACGGGTGCTAATCGCGATTTACACTCTGGCGTATATGGTGGAGCAGTGGCAAATCCGATTAATATTTTAAGTAAAATGATTACTTCTCTTCAAGATGATGCAGGAAGAATCACCATTTCAGGCTTTTATGACGATGTTGAATTTATCAGTTTGGCAGAACGAGCTGAAATGGATAAAGCCCCTTTTGACCTCGAATATTATAAAAAAGACTTGGGAATAGACGAAATTGAAGGCGAACACGGTTATACAACCAACGAAAGAACTTCCATCCGTCCTACTTTGGATGTGAACGGTATCTGGGGCGGTTACACAGGCGAGGGTGCTAAAACAGTTTTACCTTCAAAAGCTTTTGCAAAAATTTCGATGCGCTTAGTGCCTAATCAAGACAACGAAAAAATTTACGAACTCTTTGAAAAGCATTTCAAAAGCATAGCCCCCCCCTCAGTAAAAGTGGCGGTAAAACCCCATCATGGTGGTCAACCTGCCGTAACACCGACGGATACCTTAGAATATAAAGCAGCGCACAAAGCAATGGAAACAACATTCGGAAAAGCACCCATTCCAAAACGCGAAGGGGGCTCTATTCCGATAGTTGCACTTTTTGAAGATGTGCTCAATGTCAAATGTATTTTGATGGGTTTTGGCTTAGATTCTGACGCTTTGCACTCACCCAACGAACATTATGGCTTATTCAATTACTACAAAGGGATAGAAACAATTCCTTATTTCTATAAATATTACTCAGAACTTAAGAAATAATCTTTTTTGGAATAATCATTGCAAAGGCAGTCACATGGACTGCCTTTGCTACTTATATTGGTATATGAATTAAATACTAATATTTTATAATGTTATTCCTTGTAAATGTCAGTCCTGTTGTAAAACATTAATTTAAATTTACA
>JANPHO010000004.1:0-7988 GCA_031424515.1 Saprospiraceae bacterium | reverse complement strand
TGGTCTTTTCTATCTTTATAGGTTATTGCATGATCGCTCGGTTTAAAGCATTCAATTTCTCTGTTGGATAGGAGAGTTTCCCAACCAATCATTTGCAAAAGGTGTTCTGTTACCTTTTCTCCAAATTCTCCACGTTTTTTTGATATTTCACTCATTATTTATACGCTCGGTTTGTTTTGATTTCGCGGAACATAGGTGTATTGCGTCAAGCCAATGACTGTCTACCGCATCACGCAATAATCATAAATTATTAAAGTTCTCTCTGTGGAAATAAAAAGGCGAGTATGTTATGCCTAAGCCGTACAAATATAAAAAACATTTCAATTACTTGCACTTTTAGTTTAGATGTTTTCCCTATAAATAAAAAAAGCGTCTTAGTTAGTGGCTAAGACGCTTTATGGTACATATTACTTTCTTTTTTACTCAGGTCAGAGACTTTAGAATGTGCGCACCACTTCTCAGAAGTGGCGCGAGCGGGGAAGATTTGCGGCAACGGGTAAATCGAGCCACTTCAGGTTATATTTGTTAGCTTTAGCATTTTAAAATCTCGAAATGAATGTCTTTATATCCCACCCATTATCTTTCTCACTCATAGTTGCACATAGAATCTTTTTGCCATCTGTTCGAACGTTAACCAAGCCGTATATAATTCCTCCGACTATTTTCTTATCCCAAAAAGATTTAGTTTTTGTACTCGCTCTCAAATCACCAGCATTTGTTTCTTTGTATGTAACTTCCATTTTAGTACTTTTATCGATTGTCTCGCCAGTCTCTATTTTTTTTAGCTGTTCCATTTTACCAATCTTGTAACTTCTTGATATTTCGGTTGAATATATTAATGGAGTAATAACTTTATCATCACGAATTGTCTTATGGCCGGTTATTCCTGACGCAGCAACAATAGATGGTCTTGGGTGGCTATGGCCTTCTGCGTCGCCAGATGAGATTATTGTTGCTCCAGCAGAAATATGAGTTAAAAACTCAAATGAGCAATCATCGCTACCATGATGACAAGATTTTGCAATGTCGCAAGCTAATTCAGATTCATTATTTTCATAAAATGACAATATACGCTTTTGGCTTTCAGAGTTTAAATCACCTGTTAATAAAATTCGGACTGATTTGTAATTTAGTCTTAACGTTATACTATGTCCATTTGTATTTTGCGAACTTCCTCCAAGCGACTCATATGCAGGTTCTCCATTATGTTCAATTTCTACAGGAGCTAGTATATTTATTTTAAAATCGTCTGTGGTGAACTGATTTAAATCTCCTGTTTTATTAGAAAGTCTTTGAGCGGGAATTTGCTTATCAATTAAACATTGCATAAAAGATGCCCATTCGCCTTGTAGTTTATAACCATCTCTTCCTGTTTCTAGCAATTCTATTATGTCGTCTTGATCTTCGACTAGTAATGTAAGCTTGTTATTTTTAATAGGTCCTAAATTTCTTGAGTTGCCTTTTTTAAACCATCCAACACCAGCATGATAAAATTTAGATACATTTATGTTTTCTGTTTTGATGTCTAATATTAGGGTTAATTAAATCCCATAGCCCCCCATAATGGTCTGCATCATTGTGTGATGCTATCATTGCATCCAATTCAATGGAATCCATTTCGTAATCTTTCTTAAATTTCCAGTCTATGAAATCTGCAGCATTTTTTCCACTTTGCTGAGACGCTCTTTTATATCCACCATCAATCATTATGTGTTTTCCATCAGGAGTTTTTATTAATACTCCGTCACCTTGGCCTACATCTATAAAATAGAGCTCCAATAATTGCTTATCACTTAGATGAGATTTGGATATATAGCCTTGCTGTCCTCTTGCACTTACTTTTATAAGTTCGTCAGTTTCTCCTTCTGCTGCTTTAAGTTTAACTTTATCACCCCAAAGTAAATGAGTAACTACCTCTTTTTTATCAACAGCAAGGTAAAGCTGTGTTGTCTCTTCATTGACGTATCTAATTGATTCTGCCATGTTTTATAGTTTTTAGATTTATGTTAAATCTAACGCTTGCATGGGGCTTGCGGGTTGGGCTTTCGCCGCCATGTGCGACCATGCTTTGTTCGCTGATGCTTTTCATTTCCGCCTCATTTTTGGTATTACTTAGTACTCACAATTGAAAATTGCACATAGTTCATTGACTTGATTTGTTATTTGTGTATTAGCATTGTTTTTGCCAAAAGTTACAATTGGCTTGAATACCTCGCCTGTAATCATAGACCCTTTTAATTCACCTCCAATCCCAATGAGTTTTTTTAGCAGAGAAGTGGATAAATTTAAAAAAGGTGTTAGTCTTACATTGATGAAATCAGTTTTTTCTTGAAAATCATACTCATAAAGACTTCTCCATAATGTAAAATAACTTGTAAAAGGATTAATAATCTTGATATAAAACAAATCGATGATTTTAGATATTTCGTAGTTTGTTAGTGGTTCAGAAGTTGATTTTATTTGCAATTCTTGCAACTTGTCCAAAAAATATTCAAGATTTTTGTTGTATTGATCATTCAATTCTCCAACTGATTTTGTAATTCCAATGAGTTTTTCTTTTTCGGCAATGGTTAGTAACTTAGTCTCTTGTATTGTCTTACTCTGTTCAAATACTAATTTATCTGCTTCCTTATAAAGTTTTAAGTTTTCAGCATTTGTTTTTCCAATCTCGCTATTCACTTTTAAAATATCTACTTCAAGTTTTTTCTTCTCAATTGTTATCTTTTCGATTTCTGCAATAAGTTTTAACCTTTCCTCTTTAAGTTTTAAAGTTTCTTTGCTTAGTTTTAAGCTATTCAAATACCATGTAATTACAGTCGATAACATAAACGCTATTGCAATTACTAAATATACCCACTCCAAGTCATTAGTTAAAATGACTGAATGGAATTTACCGAATGTGTTTTTCCAAAAATCAATCATTTTAAATTAATATTATTTATAATGTTAATGGAATTATTTATAGTTTGGTTCACGATAATATTATTTTGCTTTCCAGATTTACTCTCATTTTTGTAATTTTCATAAATTTCATCCAATATATTTTCTAAATGAGGTGCAAAGGTTGGGTCATCTTTCACAAGTTTTGATATTTTTTTATGGATTCTCATTAAAGCAATTGGGTCATCAGGGTGGTTTCCAATTTCTCTGATTATTTCAGCATCTTCTTTAAGAAAATAAGGTCTTAGCCATTTAACAGATTCCATTACAAAATCATTTTTAAATTCGGCATAAGTCTTAGCTTCACTATTTTTTAAGAATAAGTCTTTGTTTTTTACAGCTGCGTCTTTAATAGTTTCAACTATAAAATTGATAGTCATTTCAATACTGCTCATGTTATTGTACTATTTTATATGTTTTTTATTTAGCTCAAATACTAATCAAATAAAGTAAATTTCTATTTTCGTTTTAGATACAGCGAACATAACTGTTGGCGGAATCAATTACATCAATATCATAACAGTTTACTGCTTCACGCTATAACGTGGTTTTTTAATGGACTATTTAAAAGGCGAGTATGTTATTTAAGCCGTACAAATATATGAAACATTTTAATTACTTGCACTTTGAGTTTAGATATTTTTCATATAAATAAAAAAAGCTGTCAGCTAAACACTCTGACAGCTTTTCATAAAAGTAGCTTAAACACGAACACTGTTACGAGCGTAACAGCACGGTGCAAATATATAACATTACATTTATATTTAGTTAGCGACTTCTTTTAAAAAATAATCGAAAGACGGTTCACCGTACCGATTTTCTAAAAATTGCCCTGCTTTGAGGTAGTATGTTTTCTTTTGAATCGCACCTTTGCATTTATAGTTTCGTTCCCAAACTTTGAGTTTCCTTTTCCCTGCCGCATCTGGTGAAGATACTTCTTTGACTATGCCGTATTGTCCTGCTACTTCATCACGCAAAAGCAAGTCACCGATTTCGGGTGTGTAGTTTGTTGATAAAAGTGTAGGACTTGCATAATACTTGTTGAGGATAGTTCCCCTCTCCTGTTGCTGAAACATGACTTCCCAAACTGAATTGGGATATAAAGCCTGTAATGTACTGGGAAGCTGTGTATAAAGGTGTTGATTTTTCCAATAGCTTGTACCTTTGATTGATTTAACCGCTTTCTTTGTTACACCGTTGAAATCCCTTGTGCAAGTAAATTTAAGATTCAAGTTTTTAAGAACTGGCTGGACTAAAGATGTGAACTTAGCAATAGAAACGACCATCATTGTATCTATAACGGTATTTTTAATGACTGGAAAATTAATCCCTGTTTTATAACTGGCTACGATATTGATAGAATCTTTGATATTGCCAAATCCTTTTCCTTTGATGGTAAACTGGTTCCCTGCCAATATATCCAATTTAGTGTATGTTCCAAATCTCGTGCATTCATTACCAACAACTTTATCATATAAACCTCCTGTTGGCTCAACGCTGTAAATCCTGAAAGTTACGCCACGCTCCTCTATACTGAGGGGGTCGCTTATGTCGCTATCATCTTCGATGTCGTTGATTTCTTCATAATCCTCTGATGGATTATAGTACACTTCATCGGGTAAATCAACGGCTTTTGTACACGATGTGAGATTGATGGCAATTAAAGCTAAAGCGATTAAAGCCAATATCCAACCGACTTTATATAAAAAATGGATGGTTCTTTCATCTGATTGAATATTATTAAAATTATGACGGCTCATTTTGATTGTTTTTAATTGTTTGAAAATTTGGTGCTTAAATTTTGGTGCTTAGTGCTTGGTGCACATTATCCCGATTCTCGGGAACTAAGCACGACCTACTAAGCACCAAGCACCATACTCACCGTTGATACATTCTGAAACCTTTGGTGACAGTTGGTGGATAAACCAATTGATAAGGATTTAAGACTCCTGGTAATGGTGATTGAGAATTAGCAGCTTCAAGCTTATAGACCAATTTAGAATTGATGGCAGGGAACAAACTTAGATTGGTACAATTGGCGGTTACACGTGTGAGAATGTCGAAAGTACCGACTGGGAAACTTCGAATAGCTGTAACGATTCCAACGGCATCGGGGTCGAAAGCGGCGTTTTCGGTGTTGGCAGGGATAAAAACGATATCGCCAACAGTTGGCACATACTTACTTAAATTCTGATAGCTTGAATTATTGATGTTTACATAAGTGATGTTAACAGGCGTGGTTAATCCTAAAGAATCTCTCCGATATTTCACGATATAATCATACGGCGCAAGTCCACAACTTTTAACAGTTGCCGCTTTCACGTCCGAAATACACGACTTAGATTTTGTACGGCTCACATTTGTTCTACCTTGTTTATCATTGGCTCTCCATAATTTGAACTTGATAGAAAATGTGTTATTGATTAATAACTCACTTGTGAGAACTGGAAAGTCAACAACGACAACTGTATCAGACCAAGACACGATTTCGACATTGGGTTGCTCAACGCCTTTTATGTAAGCAACGACTTTGGAAGTATCCGCAATTTGCGATTTGAAACCGTAGCCGATTAATGTAAAACGGGTCCTGGCAGAAGTGGAAACGATTTGACGTTTAGCGTATTTCTGTTTTTTACCCGAACCATCGGGCTTATAAACAGGCAATGAATCGGCGGTCAAAACTTGCACGATTTTGAAAGTTGAAGCCCTTTCTTCAAGTTCCCCCGAGTACTCGGGGTCATCAAACGCATAACCGATTTCATCAGGGTCATCGTCTTCGACACTTTCATCCCGAGTAATCGGGACTATATTTGTGTTTTCTAATTTTGTACACGCATATTGAAAAATACATATTGAAAATATACAGATTAATAAGACATATATTTTATATCTACTCATATTTAAAGATGTTAATAATTGGTGATGAATGATGGGTGATGGGCGATCAGTGATATTTGATAGGTGTTAAAATAAACGTCTTGCATTTTTATAAAATTAACATTCACAACCTATGATTTATCACTCATCACTTATCACCCATTTTTTAAGAGAAAACCACCACATATAAAAAAAGCACATCTATACGCATTTATAGACGTGCTTTTTTTTGGATATGGGAAAAGTAAAAGCGTTTTGGGGTTATGTATCGGAAAAGGGAAAAAGTAAGCTTTCACGTAATTTAGAATGTTACATAATGTACTTTATTTAAACTAATAGTTTATATAAATCACAAATAGTAATATTGTAAGACAAATAAAAAAGACAACTTTTTGCCCTTTTATGATAACCCCAAAACTGCCTAAAAAACCTACCCTTACTATGAAAAATCCCGAGAATCGGGACTATTGTTTGCGAGCGAATTTCGTAAATGAACCGCCACTTTCATCAGATTTCGGTTTGAAACCATCGGGGAAATTGAAAACCCAAGTACCTGATTTTACGTTACCTGATGCACAGACAACTTGATTAACACGCACTTTATAACCCTTTTTAGGGTCACGAGTAGTCAAGCCATACACGATACCTTTTGAACCATCGGCACGCTCTAAGATGTCACCTACTTGTAAAACTGTCAATCCTGTGCTATCCTTTACTAAGTTGGCAGCCGTGCCATAAGTAGGGGCAGCGGATAAAGAACTGTTACCAGTGACAACCGTCATACCCGTAGGCAACTTTAGAGAGTTACCGTATTTAGCCTGTGTATTTACAGCCCATTGGAAATTGCCATAACGAGCACCTAAGAAAGAACCGATACATTTTGCGGTTTTAGATTTCACTTTATAGCTTACAGTTGTAGAATCCTTAGAGCGAATAGGAACGCCCACAATAAACTTAACTGAAAAAGTACGCAATGAATCAAAGTTGATAGCTGGTAAAGTTGCGTCTATACCTGTATCAGTCCAAGTAATGTTTGTACACGTAACGGTATCAGTTTTAGCTTTGTTAAAAGCAGGAGTTGATTGATACACGATTGCTTTGACATACTTTTCAAGCGTTACATTGCTTTTAGAAGTTACTGAACCTGTACCCAATTCAGTACCGACTAAAGTCCATTGAGTAGCCGAACCACGAGGAACTATGTTCATACCTTCGTGCTTTACGTTGTGGCAAGCATCAGAAGATAAAACAGCGTTCGACGTTTTTAAAGATACTGAAGCCAAAGAAGCGGCGCGGTCTTCTAACTCAAAAGGAATTAAAGATTCTTCATCGTACTCGTAGTTATCACCTACAAGTTCGGATTCGATAAGCGGTTGCATTTCGTTTGATGCGTTATTGTCCTTATTACAAGCGACAACTCCGATAAGCAACGCTAAAACGGTGGAAAGAAAGAAAATTGATTTTTTCATCGTTTAAATGAATTTTAGATTAATAAAAAAAGATTAAAGACTTAAGAATAAAGATTTAAGATATTAGATGATGGATGTTAGATTTCAGAAACAAAATTAACGAAAATATTACAAAAAGTAAAATCACATTACACTTTGAAGTATTTAACAGGCGTTTGGCTTGTGGCAGTTACGGCATCAGAAACGACTTTAAACTTCCCAATTTCTTCAACTTCATTACCGTTGCAATCCATGTAACTAATCTGAAAAGTCCACTCTCTATAAAAGCCATTCGCTGTACTTGTGGGCGAAGTGGTAATAATGCCATACTTCCCATTTTGAAGCAATAACACATCGTTTAACTCTGGCTCATACGATGAATCACACTCATCCATATTCAAATAAAAGTCATTGGGTAAAACGGTGGTACGACCTTGAAGAATAGCGTAAAGAAACCAAGTTGGCGAATACTGAGGGAAGTTCTCAATATCATTGACCATATTGATTTTATCGGTGGTAATGGTTTTACCGTCGAAACGTTTTAGTGTAATACTGAGGGGGTCACCGACTTCTGAAACCCAATTATCAATATCGGTATTGATAACCACCTCGTTATTATCCCACGAAAGAATCGACAACTTAATTTTTTGATGCTCGGTTGAAACGTCACCGTCTTAGTCTCCAAAGTTGTTACCGATAATATGAATTTCGTTTTCTGCGAAG
>JANPHO010000003.1:0-3986 GCA_031424515.1 Saprospiraceae bacterium | reverse complement strand
GGACGCTAATCCGTTTTGTATTTATGGACTTACGTGTTTGGTATTTCGGAGTGAGTGCTTTGGTTGCACTTAGTATTAGAAAGTCGAAACACGAAATACCAAATACGATAAAAGAAAAATTTCATTTTTAATGGATATAATTCATTGAAATACTGAGGGGGTGTTATTTTTGCATATAGATTTCTATATATAGGCGTTTATTTTAGCCAAACTATTTACGTTTAATCAAATTGAAAATTTTTTAAAATAATTTAGATATGAAATATGATTTAACCATTATTGGTTCTGGTCCAGGCGGATATGTAGCAGCGATAAGGGCATCCCAATTAGGGCTAAAAACGGCTATTATTGAAAAATACAACACATTGGGAGGTACTTGTTTGAATGTAGGCTGTATTCCTTCAAAGGCTCTTTTGGACTCTTCGGAGCATTATCACAATGCTACGCACCGTTTTACGACGCACGGTATTGATATAAAAGGCAGCATAGAAGTCAACATGCCTCAAATGATAAAACGCAAGAACGATGTCGTTGATCAAACGTGCAAAGGCATTGATTTTTTAATGAAAAAGAATAAAGTTGATGTGTATAAAGGTCACGGTTCGTTTTTAACTGCCAATAAAATTCAAGTTAAAAAAGCGGATGGTAGCACGGAAGAAATCGAAACGGATAAAACCATCATTGCTACGGGTTCAAAACCAATTGTGCCAGCAAATTTTAATTACGATAAAAAACGGGTTATTACATCAACTGAAGCCTTGAATATTCAAGATGTGCCTAAAAGTATGGTCGTTATTGGTGGTGGTGTCATTGGCTTGGAATTAGGTTCTGTATATGCGCGCTTGGGTACTGAGGTGCATGTTATTGAGTTTTTGGATAGAATTATCCCGGGTATGGATGGCGATTGCTCAAAAGAATTGCAAAAAGCATTGAAGGATTTGGGCATGAAATTTTACTTGAAACATGGCGTTACGAGCGTCACGCCTTCCGAAAATTCGGTTAAAGTAGAATATAAAAAACGAGATACTGAAGATGTATTGAGCATCGAAGCGGATTATTGCTTAGTGGCTATCGGTCGCCGCCCTTATACCGATGATTTGGGTCTTGAAAATGCAGGCGTTAAAAAAGATGAGCGGGGCAGAATTGAAGTGGATGGACATCTTGAAACGAATGTAAAAGGCATTTATGCTATCGGTGATGTGATAAAAGGCGCTATGTTAGCACATAAAGCTGAGGAAGAAGGTGTATTTGTGGCTGAATCCATCGTTGGTCAAAAACCACATATCAATTACCTTTTGATTCCAGGGGTAGTTTACACTTGGCCAGAAGCAGCAGGTGTTGGCTATACCGAGGAACAACTGAAAGAAAATGGAATGCCCTATAAAGTAGGAAAATTCCCTTTCAAAGCTCTCGGTCGTGCTCGTGCAAGCATGGATACTGAGGGGATGGTAAAAGTATTGGCGCATAAAGAAACGGATGAAATATTGGGCGTCCATATGGTGGGTCCTCGTACGGCAGATATGATTGCGGAAGCGGTTGCCCTTATGGAGTTCCGGGCATCAGCCGAAGATGCTGCTCGCATGAGCCACGCACATCCGACATATACAGAAGCCTTCAAAGAAGCGGCCCTGGCGGCTACTGATAATCGGGCGTTGCATGTGTAATTTCAGTTGGTAATGAAAGGAAGAACAGTAAAATTATTTTACAACAATACAAAAAACTGGTTTTGTATTGTTGTAAATGATCTCATTTAAAATAAAATCATATAAAGTATTTATTTTCAATATTTTACGATAGTATAAAAGTGAATTTTGTTATGTTTTTTACTTTTATTTAAATATACGTGCTGTTATGTATATTCACTAATTATGCGATATTTAACTGAGACATGGAATCTAAAATTGATGGATATAATTGTTCCGAATATTTAGACGAGTATTACTCATTTGGACTCTTTAATGCAACGGAAGCCCAAATATTGCATTCACCTGAAAATTTGGTAGTCGATAAAGATAAAGAGTTTTTAAGAATAGGCGAAATTTATGACAGTCATGATTTGATTTTGGGCTATAAAAAAGATGAAAATGGGATATGGTGCCATTACAATAATCATTGGGATGGGACATATCAAATTGTTTCTAGTTCGCTAAAAGACTTATGTGAAGGGTGGTATCAAAAAGATTCAAATTATTGGTGCGAAATGGACTCTGAACTACAATGGTATGAAATATCTAATTTTCTCAAAATAAACATTTATAGATATAAATGGGAAGCTGAAAAGATAAAAGGGTTTGTGGACTACTGCTTAGAAACTCAACAACTGACTGAATTTTATGTTAAGGCATATAAAACCTTACTTGGTATTACTCAAAAAAATGGCTTTTGCAGCAGGTCTTTTACAAATATGGTCAACGTTAATTATGAATTTGACAAACAAGTCTTCATTGTAGGTTTTAAAAAAGACTTTTTTGACTACAATCCAAAAATAAAAGAGTACGACTTTGATAATTTACAAGAAGCAATTAAGGAAATAAATGAGTGGATTAAAAATATCGGATAACAGGCGGTTTGGCAATATGGCGGGCAAACGTAATTCTAATTCCCAACCTGCACAAAGCCCTGCCAGTTAACCTACAATTATCCAGTGAATTAACTACTAATAAACTGTCAACTTTTATAACTCCACCCCCTTCCGTTTCAAATAAGCTGCAATATTAAAAGTGATACCCCTCAGTATTTCGATGTCTTTATCCCATGAAATGATGAGCCAATTATCAGTTGGCGTTGCAACGATTACTTTTTGTGATTTTGTCATCACCCAAATAACCTTTTCAGTACCAAAATCTAATAATTTCTGCGTTTTACGCATTATATAATTCATTTCATCTTCGTCTTCCAAATCAATATTAACATCCACTTCGATATTAATTAAAGGTGGTTGATTGACATAATGGGTATCAAAAACCAATGGTTTTGTGGCATCAAATATCAAAATATCACCTGATAAATTACTATTATTATCCAAATGAATACCAGCTTCATTTGCTAAAATGTGTAAGGTATCATCGTTCACGTCAAATAAACGAATCAGATACGATAGCAAAAATGCTTGTAAACTGCTTGAACCCATAATTTCCTCAAGTGTTTGTTTTTTATTAAGAACCTGTTTATAGCCTTTATAATAATAGGGCTTGCCATCAATCATCTCGGCAATGAGATAATCTGGCACTTTACGCTTAGGCGATTTCCGAACTTTTGAAGGAATTTGAATCATCATTTTTTAGTTTATAGTGCAAGATAATGATATTTTATTGTTTAAGGCAAACCAATATCCCTACAAATAACAGCGTTTTGAATTAAAAAATCGTTAATCAGAATCTTATTAGCTATTTTTGCGTTTTGTTTTTTTAAAATAGTAAAATTAAAGCGTTTTGAAAAAAATACTGGTAGATATTTTAAAATTCTCCTTGTTTCTGGGTATTGGTGTGGCTATTATGATGTGGTTTTACAATAATCAAAATACGGCATTTCAGGAGCAATTGCGTTTGGAAGGGAAACAGCCTTATCCACTAATCGATAAATTAATTAATGATTTCCGTTCGGTCAACCTTTTTTGGATTGCTATGACGCTCTTGGCTTTCAGTATCAGTAATTGGAGTAGGGCGATTCGGTGGAATATGTTGATTCATCCTCTTGGGTATCGCCCCAGTACGCTGAATTCTTTTTTTGCAGTCAATATCAGTTATTTCACTAATCTTTGGATGTCTCGAGCAGGCGAATTTGTGCGTGCGGCCTCATTAGCTCGAGTAGAAGGGATGTCAGCTACTAAAGTAATGGGTACTGTGGTGGTCGATAGAATTATAGATATGGCAACACTCCTCATTATAGTGGCTTTTAGTTTTTTGATAGAATATGATGTTTTATGGGGTTATTTGGATAAAAATATTGGAAAAGGTGATGGTTCATTCCGTCTTTTACAAAATCCT
>JANPHO010000002.1:0-1981 GCA_031424515.1 Saprospiraceae bacterium | reverse complement strand
TTCTGGTTCATGCCCACAATGCAAGCACATGAGGACAAACGAGGTCTTTTTCTGTCCGAAGCCAGAGAATTCATTATCGAAGGGTAAAGGAGATTTACCCTTCGACGTTATTGTTGGCATTTATTGCATGGTATTATTGATTGGGGATGTCGCTTTAAATTTGATTGTTTTTAAAGGTATTTAAGCAATAATGTAGCGTTTAATAGAAATGATGTTATCCAACATATCAGCCCTTCACGACACTGTTATAATAATCTCGCAAGGAATTTAACTTTGAATAACCACCAGTTAAAGCTTTTTTAGCGGATACTTCGACCTCATTCCACGGCAATGTTTTTTGAGGTTTGACCCCAAAAGCAGTTTGATAAATATAATTCACTTGAACGGGTAAAATGCGATTGGGTAAGCTGCTGCCAAATTCGCCAACGTAGCCAATGGGTGACGCAAGCAATACTTTCCAATTGATATTTTGAGCGGTTAATTTTTCAAATTGATCCGTTTTATTCACTAAAAGCGGCGGTATTAATTCTGCGGAATGGCTCAACATACGCATTAAACCACCCAACATCAACACAACTTTGGATATTAAAACCGCATTGTGCATCCCTAAAAATTGAATGGTATAAATAGCCCCGATAAAAGTGATGATGCCCATTAAAATAAAAAAAAGCCCAAATCTTCTATCGCCAATAAAAAATGACTGGATCAGAATTGTGAATAATGCCAGAAAGGGAATGCTCCAATGCCAGCTTTCAAAAATGACAAACCAAAGCACTGCCTCAATTATAATAGTGGAATGGGTAATGCGGGTTGCCCAAGTGGTGTGCAAAAGGGCGTAACCGATGGATTGATAGTCTAAATCAATATTTGTTTGGGGTTTAAAAACGTTGTGCAATGGTAAAAATTGACCCACGATTCTATCGGGTATCAGATTGCATACGATATACAATAAAAGCGTCGAGAAGAGCGTAACCAACCACACTTGATTGATAATGGATTCGTAGTGAGAAAGCCAAATAATAAGTTCCATAAACATAGATTTTAGGTTGTTTAAATTTAGTTCATTTTAAGAGCCGTGTTCTTAGATGCGGGTAGTTTCTCATGCCCATCTACACCGCCTTTTTTAAAAAATTTAATAATGCTTTCAAATTGATGCGTGAGGTATTGAGGCATGATTAGATTCATCATAAATGCGGGGAATCGACCGCCTTGATTTTCTCTATCAATCAATACGAGTTGGCTTGTACCGTCTGGATTGGCTTCAAATAAATGTGCGCCCCACCAATCAATCCGTTCAAAACCATTTGGTACGGGTTTATCTTCCCAAATGATTGACCTAAAACTGGTTTGAAGGGTTGTATCATCTATTTTTCTTGACCATTTGATATATAAAAGGTCTCGTTTTGAAATAAAAGGGATATTCGGGTTGAATTGTTGATAAATGATTTGGGTGTTTTCATCCATCTCTTTTACGACATAACCACCCGTGTATTCGGCTGTCCAATATTGATGATAATCAATCATTTTATTGGTAAAAACATCAAATACTTCGCTGTGATTGGCAGCAACATTGGGTATGCGCCATCTAAATAAGTCGTTTTTATCGTCCGCAAATGGTCTTTGCCAAATGCTGATGTCGTTCTTTTGGCTTCTCTCTTTCCATCCTTCATTTGAAGTCATTAATGCAAGGTCGGTATCCAACCATTTTTCCTTGTTTAATTGCCAATCATTAATCGTTATCATTGCTTATAATTCATTGAATATTTGATTTTACTGTTTAAAAACGATGACATTTGGGGTGTTTTTCTCAATACCAAAACAAATTACGCGTTTTTAAAACTTTATTCAAGCAATTAAGGACGAATGGGGTCTAAAACTGTCCGAGGCTATGGTTTTTATTATCGAAGGATTTTTTTGAAAATACTGAGGGGATAACAAGTTTTAAAATTTACCCTTTTTATCCACAAACTGCCAAGCATCG
>JANPHO010000001.1:0-2390 GCA_031424515.1 Saprospiraceae bacterium | reverse complement strand
AAGCAAAGCCGCGTCTTCTTTTTCATCGAGGCTCATGCTTGTCCATTTTTCAGGTGCATATTTAGCACGCATTCTTTCTTTAATCGCCAAATCCTCCTCTGATAGGGAGGGGGTCGGTTCAAAGCTAAAAGCAATGCGCTCTTGATACAAAAATTGTATTAACTTCTCAAATTTTGAGGATTCGCCTGAATTAAATACAGTGATAGTCATTTTAATAGATTTTATTGTCTTGCAAATTTACATCTTTGTCGTTGTAAATAAAAATATTTTTTTACTTTTACCCTTATTACTGAGAACTGATATGAAGTAATTTAACAGATTGATCTTTAACGTTTTATCTATAATTACTAAGAACTGATATAAAGTATGTAACTATTTGATTTTCAATGTTTTATTTTGCTTATTTTTGTTTATCTAGTGTATTTTTGCCAAAAATATTTAATAATGATAACACCCTATATCACCTCTTTATTGTCTAAATATAACGATAAGCGGGTAAAAAAAACATCACTTTGCTAATAAATACCGTTATTCTTTGTGGCAATTTACGTATTTACAGCATGGCAAAAGATAAAAATGACTATCATACTTATCACAGTTTATTAAACGGTGAACATGTATTTACGCTTGATAGCGAGACTTTATTGGCTGAAGTGCGCCAAAAAGCACAAAAAACGCTGTGTAAAAGTAACCGTATTTACATTATTCATGACCCGAGTGACATTCGTAAGGAAAATTCACAGGCATTAGAATATATCGGCAAGGTACAATCGTTAAAAAAAACGACGATTAATGGGTATAAAACGTTTAATAGCATTGCTATTGACCCTGTAAAACCGTCTGTTGATTTACTTGAACACACAACTTATAGTACAGAACATCCTGATTTTATTACCGAGACGACTGTTAAATTGTACCAAAGTGATCCGAATACTTCACTTATTAGCCCTAAAGCAAAGAAAAAAATTGACAGCGGTAAATACTATAATACGCATAAATTGTTTTTAAACACCGTTTTAAAAACGCATAATACGCTTAAAGCCGGTAATACATCTGTCGTTTTAACCCATATTCAAGACCGAGAATTTGACGGTGAAGCCTATTTTGACTACATAAATGACTTGGGAGATGAATTTATTACGCGGCTTAAATTGAGTCGTTTATCTAATGAAAGAGACATTCGATACACGCCTAAAACAAATAAAATATCTAAAAAAATAACGTATAAACCATTGATTGACAAATTATTTAAGCATAAATCAAGCTATGAAATTTCTGTACTAAAACTTAAAAATAAAAAATATTTAAACGTTAAATGCCAACTCGAATGGGAGGAATTGACAATCGGTATCCATACTTTTTATTGTGTTAAAATTAATTTATTGAATAGTGCGAATAAACCTATTTTTGATACGCCCATGCTGTTAATTACGAATCGGATAATACTAACTGCCGATGACGCTAAAAATGTGTATCATGCTTATTTATTACGCGCAAAAATTGAAGTCGTTTTTAAGTTCCTAAAACAAAATTTAGGATGGGAAACCTTCCAAGTACGTGATTTTCAATCAATTAAGAATTTACTCGCACTCGCTTTTTACTTAGCAGGGTATTTTGATGAATTACAAAAATCTATCAAAAATCACGAAATAACTGTTTTCTTGGCTCAATTAGGAAAAGGAAAAGATGTCGTTTCTCCGTTTTTTATTTTAAAAGGATTAGAAGTCCTTATTCATTACCAACAAATGAAAAACTTAATTGACACAGGAAAAATATCAAAAAAAGAAATTGAAGAAACTTTAAAGCATTTTAATTATAGATAAAACGTTAAAGATCAATCTGTTAAATTACTTCATATCAGTTCTCAGTAACCTACATTTGTTATTCTCAAAGGCGTGTTATTCAAAGTAATATTTATTTCAAAAGGTGATGTTTTATCATTCCCTAATGTTTTAATACTTATCTTTTCAAATAAATTACTGTCTAAACCAAATTTCTCTAAATCCCTTTTTATATTATGTGTAGTATCTTTTTCACCATTTTGAAAAAGATTTTTCAAGATATAAGGAATATGGTCGCCTTCTGATGAAAAACTCACTTTATAACCATCATAATTCCTTTTGGGCTTTGCCCTAATTGGTGCAATCCAAGTAAGATTATTCAAAAATATAGGTACTGATTTTCTATCTACACTTATTTTATTGTTTTTATTATTGTTGATGTCATTCAATATAATACTCTGCAAAAAAGGCAAAGGTGCTGCTTCACTCATTTTTATTTCAGTTAACTTATTGGCAGAATGGCTACCTTGACCATGAATCCATTGGGTAAAACTTTCTAAATATCCCTCTCGTTTTTTTGCCAGTTTAAATTCTTCAAAAGCATATTTT